>JACRBO010000390.1 GCA_016219235.1 Chloroflexota bacterium | reverse complement strand
CAGTGCGCGCCTGACCTTGAGCAACACCGTCTTGCTCGCGCCGATCGCCGGTACCGTCACCGCCGTCAAAGCCGATGTGGGCGAAGCGGTCGGCGCCAGCCCGATCGTGACTCTCGCCGACCTCGGCCGGTCGTTGCTGCGCGTGGTCGTGGAAGAGAACGATGCGAACAAGGCGACCGTGAACAACTCAATCAGCGTCGTGTTCGACGCCGCGCCCGATGTCACCTTCAACGGCGCGATCGTGCGCGTCGATCCGATGCTGGTCAGCGTCGATGGCTCGCCCGCCGTGCAAGCCTGGGCCACGCTCGATCAGGTGGACAACCCGATCAATTTAATCTCCGGCATGAGCGCCGAGGTCGAGATCGTCGCCGGTGAAGCGAAGAATGCGCTGCTGGTTCCGGCGCAAGCCTTGCGCGAACTCGCGCCCGGTTCATTCGCGGTCTTCGTGGTCGGTGCGGATGAGCAACTGAAACTCACACCCGTCACCATCGGCCTGCGCGACTTCGCCAACGTGCAAATCCTCAGCGGCCTGAAGGCCGGCGATGTGGTGAGCACGGGGACGGTGGAAACGAAATGACCAATGACCAATTGCCAATGACAAACGGTGGTGCTGTCATGAACAACGCTCTGATCGAAGTGAAGGACTTGATGAAAGTTTACGGCGCAGAAGATGCCGAGGTGCGCGCGCTGAACGGCGTAAATGCCTTGGTCAATCAAGGCGAATTCGTCGCCGTGATGGGACCTAGCGGCTCCGGCAAATCAACGCTGATGAACATTCTGGGCTGTCTCGATCGGCCCACCTCCGGCGCGTACATTCTGGACGGGCACGATGTGAGCGACCTGAGCAAAAACGAACTGGCGACGGTGCGCAATCAGAAGATCGGCTTTGTGTTTCAGTCGTTTAACTTGCTGCCGCGTCTAAGCGCGCTGTCCAACGTGATGCTGCCGATGCTGTACAACGATGCCGAAGATTTGAGCCACGGTGATCGCGAAGAACGCGCCATCGCCGCGCTGGAATCGGTCGGATTGGGGAATCGATTGCATCATCACCCCAATCAACTCTCGGGCGGACAGCAGCAGCGCGTCGCCATCGCCCGCGCGCTGGTCAATCGCCCGCCGCTGATCCTGGCCGACGAACCGACCGGCAATCTCGATTCCATCGCCAGCGTGGAGATCATGGATTTGCTGCACAACCTGCACGGTCAAGGCGTCACGATCGTGATGGTGACGCACGAACCCGACATCGCACAGCACGCGCAGCGCGTGATCTGCGTCAAAGACGGCCACGTCATTTCAGAAGGCCGCGACGGTCACAGCCCGTGTCTCGATCGCAAAATCCTGATGGGAGAAGTCGCATGAAACTCAGTCAAATTCTGAGCGTGGCCTGGGAAGGCCTGACGCTGAATAAAGTCCGCTCGTTTCTCACCACGCTGGGCGTCATCATCGGCGTCGCCTCGGTCATCATCATGCTGGCCGTCAGTTCCGGCGCGGAAGCGGCCATCGCCGACGAGATCAATTCGTTGGGCGCCAACCTGCTCATCGTGTCGCCGACGCGCGGCGTGCCGGGCGCGTCCCGCACGCTGTTGATTGATGACGCCTTCGCCATCGCGCAGGAAGTCGTCGGCATCGACGGTGTTTCGGCCGAGCAAGCGCCCGCGTCGCAAACGGTGAAGACGAACGACATCACGCTCGATTCGATCGCCGTGATCGGCACCAGCGGCGATTTCCCCGGCGTGCGCGATTATCCCGTGGCCGAGGGCCGGTACTTTACGGATGAAGAAAATGATCGAGACGCGAAAGTGGCCGTGTTGGGTTCGGGTATCGCTAAAGATTTGTTTGGCGCCGACAACCCGATCGGCCAAACGCTCACCGTCGGTTCGACGAAACTCACCATCATCGGCGTGATGTCGAGCAAGGGCGTGGTGTCGGACATCGATTACGACGGGCGTGTGTACATGCCGATCAATATCGTGTTCCAGAAGTTCATGCCGCAAACGTCACTGGGCGGCGATCGGGTGCGCACGATCTACGTGAAGGCTGCGAGCCAGGACAAGATCGACAGTGTCATCGCGCAAATCACGGCCCTGCTAGCCCTGCGCCACGACGTTGAACCGGGCAAAGCCGACTTCACCGTGCAGACGCAGCAGGACATCATCGCGACGCAAGAAGCCACCACTGCCGCGTTTCGAGATTTGCTGGCGTGGGTGGCGGGCGTCTGGCTCCTGCTCGGCGGCATCGGCAACATGAACATCATGCTGGTGTCGGTGACCGAACGCACGCGCGAGATCGGCTTGCGGCAGGCGTTAGGCGCGCGACCCAATGATGTGCTGCTGCAATTCTTAATCGAAGCCGTGATCTTAAGTTTGGCCGGTGGTTTCGTCGGCGTGTTGGCCGGGGTCGGCGGCGCGTACCTGTTCGGTGAGTTGGGCACGATGCGCACGGCGATCGTTCCTGCGTCAGTCCCATTGGCCTTTGGCGCGGCGGCCATCGTCGGCATCTTCTTCGGCTACTATCCGGCCACCCGCGCCGCGCAACTCGATCCGATTGTGGCCCTGCGACGAGAATAAGGCCATTGTTGATTGTTGATTACATCACTCATCACTCGTCACTCGTCACTCGTCACTCGTCACTCGTTACTCGTCACTCGTCACTCATTTCTAACAGGAGAATTCACCATGTTCAAACGCTTTACTTTACTCGCACTCGTGGCCTTGATTGCTCTATCCGCGTGCAGCAGCACACCGGCTGCGCCCGCACCTTCGGCGACGACGAATCAAGACACCTACGTGAGCGCGAACTTTGACACTTCGTATGAAGGCGCATTGTCGGCCCGCAATCAACTGGCGCTGGGCGCGCTGCAACTCGATGGGACCGCAAACGCGATCACGGCCGATCAAGCCAGGACGTTGTTGACGCTGTGGCAGGCGCTGCGCGGCACCACGCAGAGTGGCGCGTCGGCGCAGGCCGAAGTGAGCGCGCTGCTCAGCCAGATCGAAGGCGCTCTCACCGCCGATCAACTCGCGGCCATCAAAGCCTTGAAGTTGACGCAGACTTCGTTTCAACAGTGGGCGGCGGCCAATGGCCTCACCGTCGCCACGGGCAGCGGACAACCGGGCGGAGGCCAGGGCCTGTCGCCGGAAGCCCGCGCCACGCGGCAGGCCAGCGAGGGCCGCACGGGCCAATCGGGCAGCGGTACATCCACGGCTGTGATTAGCGCCGTCATCGCCTATCTGGAAACACTCGTGCAGTAGACAATCGGCACACCTTTGGAAGAGAAAAGCCAACCGCGAATTCACACGAACACATGCGGGGCAGTGCTCTCGTGACACGTTCGGATCGAGTGTCATTCCGAGGAGCACACATGCGGTGCAGTGCTCTCCTGAAAATAGTTACCCTGGTCCGAGATCGACGACCAGTATTGGAAACGTCTTGAATGCAAGAGGTTTCCACCGCAGATGCCGAGTGCGGAACCGATTCAATTGCAGGTCAGGCGGCGAT
>JACRBO010000389.1 GCA_016219235.1 Chloroflexota bacterium | reverse complement strand
GGCAACCTTTCGGCAGGTCAACCAGATCGGGTGGCGCGCCATCGATCGAGACGAGGCGTGTGCGTTCAGTTTCATCCAGGCGGGGCAGCGAACCCAGCAAGCCCAGCGTGTACGGGTGCGAAGGATGTGCGTACAAATCATCCACCGGCGACCGTTCAATGATGTACCCGGCGTACATAACCATCACGTTCTTGACCAGGCGCGCTACCACGCCCAGGTCGTGCGTAATCCACACGACCGCCATGCCCAGTTCGTCGCGCAGTTTCTTGACCAGGTCCACAATCTGCGCCTGGATCGTTACGTCCAGCGCCGTGGTCGGCTCGTCGGCGATAAGAATCTGAGGCACACACGACAGCGCCATCGCGATCATCACCCGCTGGCGCATGCCGCCAGAAAACTGGTGAGGGTAGTCATCTAATCGATCGGCTGCACGCGGAATGCCTACCATGGTCAATAGCTCGGCCGCGCGATTGCGCGCCTGCTTCTTGTCCATGTTCATGTGCAGCTCCAGCATCTCCGTAATCTGCCGCCCGATCGTCATTACCGGATTGAGCGACGTCATCGGATCCTGGAAGATCATCGCGATTTCTTTGCCGCGCACCTGTCGCATTTCATCCATCGACAGTTTCAGCAGGTCTCGGCCGTTGTAAATGACCTCGCCGCGATAGATTTCGCCGGGCGGCTGAGGAATCAACCGCAGGACAGACATCTGCCCCACGCTCTTACCGCAGCCGCTCTCCCCCACGATGCCGAGCGAGTCACTTTCATTGAGCGCATACGAGATGCCGTTGACGGCATTGACGTACGCGCCCGTGATCTTGAAGCGAGTTGCCAGGTCTTTCACTTCCAAGAGCGGTTGTTGTGACGGCATACAGGGGGCGTCCTCCGATTCAATGAATGTGAGTTCAAATCGGCGGCCAGTCCAATGACCTGGCCGCCGTTAAGCAACTAACGAACTGCATACAGGGGCGCGGTCGTAAGTAACAACCACTGCCCGTTACCAACCGTAATGGCCTGCGGCACCGCAACCCGTGGCGACTCTGCCGCAGCGTTCTCGTGCAAGCCGTCGGCCAACGCCGGCACCGCCGGACCAAGCGCCGACGACTGCCCCACCGTGCTGGCCGCCTGGGCCAGCAACGCTTCGCGCACGCCAGCTGACGGTTCCAGATTATCCACCGCCTCGTGCATCGAACGTCGAATCAAGTTATCCAAAGAGACTCCTTCTGACATAACCCACCGCCACCTACGCCGACGACCGCGAATTCTGCGCCGCGGGCCGCAGCGATGCCGGCCGGTAAGCGTCCAGACACAACTTCAACTGCTCGCGCCCATAATGCAGCCGCGACTTTACCGTGCCGACTGGACAATCCAGAATGTAGGAAATCTCTTTCAGGCTGAGATCGTTCAAGTAGTACAAAATGACGGTCAGGCGTTGATTGGGGGGCAAGGCATCGATTGCTTGCTGGATGACCGTCTGAAGTTCGGACAGTTCGGCCTGATATTCTGAGTTGGTGCGGATCGGGGCTACCAGCCGATCGATCATCGTCTCGATCGAGGTTAGCCAGCGAGAGCGGCGGGTTACCCAGGTATAGGCCAGGTTCACGGTCACCCGGTACAGCCACGGCTCCAACGGCAGACTCTGGTCGATTCGGCGGGCGTAGGTATTGACTTTGAGAAAACACTCTTGCAAGATGTCTTCAGCCGACTGACGGTCGTGCGTAATCGCCAGCGCGGTGTGAAACACCAATAGGCGATACCGATCGTACAGGTTTCCCAGCGCGCTGAGATCCCCGTCACACAGGCGTTGAATCAGCTGAGCATCAGTCGTGGCCGTCATATTCTCAGTCAATACTCACACCTAAGGCAGAAGGTTCAATGAGAGGCTGAAACTTGAACCGATAGTTCTAGAGCCGACCGAAGGTCATTATACAAAAGATCATCGAAAACGCAAACCCCAATCGGACTATTCGCCACGGCATTCACAAAGTCGTTCACAGCGTCGTCCGTCCATGCCCGATGCACTGCGTCGGTGGTCCGCCTGGTGCCGGCGCGGTTTCGTGTCAGTTACGCCGCCGGGGATGGCAGCTGGGGCCGGTAGCGCCATGAAACGCCACTTTCTTCATTTGTCTGGCGCTTGACGCAGTGTGTCTAAAAACGCCCGATCAGCTTTGCTCAACTCGACGGCCGCCAGCATATCCGGGCGGCGTAACCACGTCCGGCGCAGCGCCTGCTCCCGCCGCCATCGGTCGACTTTGGCGTGATCGCCGGACAACAGCACCTCTGGCACGCCCCACCCTCGAAACTCTAGCGGGCGGGTGTAATGTGGATACTCCAACAAGCCGCTGGCGTGCGAGTCGTCGCTGGCCCCTTCCGGGTCGCCCAGCGCCCCCGGCTTCAACCGGATCACGGCATCCAACACTACCAGCGCGACCAACTCGCCGCCCGTCAGCACGAAATCGCCGATCGAGATTTCATCCGTCGCCAGGTGCTCGCGGATGCGCTCGTCGAAACCCTCGTAACGCCCGCAAATCAGTGCCACCCGATCGTGCTGTGCCAGTTCATACGCAATGCTCTGGTTAAAAACACGGCCTTGAGGGGTGAGAAGAACAATCGGGATGGGGGATTGGTTATCGGTAACTGGTAATTGGTAATCGGTGATTGGTACCCCCTGATCCCTGATCCCCGATCCCTCATCCCTGATCCCCAAAATGCTCTCCACTGCCGCAAACACCGGCTCCGGCTTCATCACCATGCCGCCGCCACCGCCGTAAGGATAATCATCGGTGACTTGATGCTTGCCCGCCGCATAGTCGCGGATGTTGTGCAGCTGTACATCCAGCAAGCCCGCGTCGATGGCCCGCTTGATCATGCTCTCACGCAAAGGACCTTCAAAAATGCCGGGGAATAAAGTGAAGATGTCGAAACGCATGCCGCGATTGTATCACACTTGCCCGATGGTATAATCGCGCCATCCAAGACCAACGAGACCATCATGCGAATCTACATTACCGGCGCCAGGGGCCAACTGGGCCAGACCCTGATGCGCCGACTGGCCGCCCATACCTTGCTGGGCACCGACATCCATCACATCGATCTAACGGATCTCAACGCCATCCGATCGGACATCCACGCCTTCAAGCCCGATGTGATCATCCACGCGGCGGCGATGACGGACGTGGACGGCGCGGCGCGCAACCCCGATCTGGCCTATCGCATTAACGCGCTAGGCACGCGCAATGTCGCCGTGGCGAGTGAAAGCGTCGGGGCGGCGCTGCTCGCCATCAGCACCAACGAGGTTTTCGACGGCACAAAAACTGAACCGTATCTGGAGTTTGACGCCACGCGCGCCATCAATCCTTACGCCAGGTCCAAACTCGCCGCCGAGCAATTCATTCGCGATTTGACCACTCGTTTCTATATAGTACGCACCGCCTGGCTGTACGGTTTAGGCGGCAACAACTTCGTGAAGAAAATCCTCGCCCGCGCCGACGGCGACGGCAAGTTGCGCGTGGTCACCGACGAGGTTAGTTCGCCCACCTATACCGAAGACCTCGTCACCGCCATCGAGCAGTTGATGCTCACCGGCGCGTACGGGATTTATCACTTCACCAACGAGGGGGCGTGTTCGCGTT
>JACRBO010000426.1 GCA_016219235.1 Chloroflexota bacterium | reverse complement strand
CGGATGAACGGCGCGCAACTTCGTAAACACACGAGTGTATAATTCTTCACTGATGCTCATGAGATTGGCCTTTCGGTTTGGTGTGGTGACCACCGATTATGCCAATTTCATGAGCAGATTGCAAAGTGTTAGCTACTCAGCTCAAAACTCCTTAAAAACCAGTCTGTGGCGTGATCCAATTCATCGATCACGCCACAGTATACCATCAGCCAGCGGTCGCAGTCGATGAAGTGGGCCGCCGTCGCACGATCTGCGCGATCAATTTCTTCAGCGCGCGCTGCTTGATCGTGCCGGTGTAGGGCGTGCTGCTTTTCGATTTCTTGCTCATCATGTGCTCCTGGGGGGAGCACGTCGGGCGCCCGCCGTGCCGTGGGTATTTCGCCAGGCCGTGCGATGGTCTTATCTTACAATCGCTCAAGGGGTGCAGGGTGGGGAAAATCCGCCGTTTGTCCGCTCTTGAGCGGACCGGCGCGCCCTGGCGCGGACTGGTGCTAAAATGAGGGGCATCTGCTTCAAACGCGGCTGAGGGGGACATGCAGGTCACGGACGACCATCTGCACGGGGTGGAGCGGGCACTCAAAGACGGCTGGAACTGGCGCAAATTGGAGCGGCTCGCGGGGCCGGTCGTCGAGGTGTTTGAACGGGCGCGACCGGGCGGCCGTCAGCCCGAACTGGTCGAGTTCTTCGACGGTCTGGTGCGCCGCGTGGTCAGCGAGTCGGGTGGTAATCCGTGCGTGGCGCTGGGCGCGATCCTGTGGAACGAGACCAACGTTCGCCCGATGATCACCGCGCCGCACCCGTTGCTCAAACCGGAGACACTGGCCTACCTCATCAGCGACCCGAAATGGCCGGCCCTGGCTCAAGACTGGTATCGACGGTATGGTTTCCCTGCGCCCGAGCAGCGCATGCTGATAGGCTACGGGCGCACGCGCGGCTATGAATGCCTGACGCTGGGCAAGACCCGCCTGGTCGAACTGCTGAACGAAGCGGCCCCCGCGCGTGAGCGCGCCCGCCTGGACGATGCAGGTAGTTGGACGAAAGTGAGTCAGGCGGTGGCGCACTGGCTGGCTCATCCGCTAGAACTCAGCCCGCGGACGTTGGCTTCGATCTACGTACCACCATGGCTTATGCAGCCTGCGCCGCAACTGCGCGGCCAGCGCTTCGTCTCGGAAGCCACCGTGATTGAGTGGGCGGAGCAGGGGCGACTGGTCGTGATCACGGGCGTGGCCGGCAGCGGCAAGAGTACCCTGCTGCGCCATCTTGGCCTGTTGTCGCTCCAGCGCGATGAACTGGCGATCTGGCTCGAACCGACTGATCTGCCCAGCAGTGTGGCCGACCTGGTGATCGCGCTGGCTGGAAAAACCGGTGTCTCGCAAACGATCATTCAGACAGCCATACAGGAAGCCATTCGCACGCAGCGGCTGGTGCTGCTGGCCGATGCCGGCGAGACCTGGCCGCGTGAGAGCGTGCAGCGCTTGCTGACGTTGCGGGCGCGGCTCGATGCGGGGTTGATCGTGGCCGCGCGCGAGCGGCGGGCCTGGGCGGCGACGACGCACGAACACCTTGAGGTGTTGTGGAGCCGATCGCAACTGCGCCAGGTCATGGCCCGCTTTGGCCACACCGATCTGTGGCCGGCCCTGGCTGAACTGCTCGCACACGATCGGCTGCCCCATCGCCCGTGGGAGTTCGCGCTGGCGGCGCAGTCGGCCTTGACGAATGCGGACAGTCCGATCGGGTTTCTGGTTGCAGCGTTTCAGGCTCAATTAGACGCGCATCGTGTACCGCCGAAGACCCTCAACCTCTGGCAGGCTGAAGCCTGGAACGCGGTGATTCAGCGCCGTCGGCACTGGCAGCCCCTGCACCCGACCGATCAATCCCGGGCGAATCTGGCCGTGGAGGCACGTCTCATGGTGAAAGATGGCGAACGCTATCGTTTCGCGCACGACCTGTGGCGCGACTTTCTCGCGGCGCGCGATGCGGCCCGACAACCTTCGGCGCAAGAAGTTGTGGACGATCTCATCGGCCTGACGGACTGGCCGCAGATTCTGGCCTGGGCGATTCAAAGCGCCTGGGAGGACGGCCAGAGTGCGTGGGCGATCGAGGCGCTGCAAGCGCTGTTCAACGCCTTGACGCAGACGTGGCGTCAATCGGCCTGCCTGCCAGCGGCGCAGGTCTTGAAGTCGTTGCCAGCTACGTTGGCACAACATGACACTACGCAACAAGTTCGCCACTACATCGAGCGCACGCTGATCGATCAGACCTTGATCGACTGGCAGCACGATCCGGAGTTTTTGACGCGGGAAATTGTGGGCGAAGCACTGGCCGAGGCGCTGCTCGCGATCGCGCCACTGTCGCCCGGGGCAGTCGAAATCCTCTGGCGAACGGTCTATCGGCAGTCATCACGATTATTCAAGAATGCGTTGGAGACGGCTTTGTTGCGCGAGCCGGGCGTGGCGCGTCGCATCCTGGCTGATCCGCTCGATCTACCACAGACGCAGCTCTACGACTATGTCGCACAGCTGGGCCGCGCGCCGGGGATTCAGCCCGAGGAACTCATCGCTCATGTGGAGCGCTTCTTTTCGCCCGGGGCCGATCGCTTCAGCGCGCTCGTGGCAGGGCTGGTGGCGCAGGGCACGCCGGCGACGGCGAGCGCGTTGGTGTCGTATCTCGCTGGACTCCGTGGCGCTGAGATCGAAGACGCTTTCCGCCTCGAGAATTTCCTGAAGAAATGGCCTGGAGAAGCAAGTGATCTATGGCGGCACGCGCCGCGCCTGTTGGCGAACGACGTTGCGCCCCAGGTTGCGCATCATTTCCTGATCAATCTGCTGCCGATCAGCGACCTCACCGACGATGAACAGCAGCCCGATGAGGTCAAGGCCTTTCTGGATCACGTGCCCACTGGTCTATCTGAGGATCAGCGGCGCGCGATCGAAGCCGTTCGATCCGAGCGAGACTTTCGCCTGATTCAACGGCGGGTGCGTGAAGCCGAGAGCGGTGAGCCTGCACCCTCTGTTGACGATATTCCGCACCTCATCGACGGCTTGTTGGATGAGAGTCAGATGATCAATGTCAACGCCTTGACGCAGACCTGGCATCAAACGGCTTGTCTGCAAGGCGCGCAGGTGTTGAAGTCGCTGCCGGCCGCCCTGGCTCAGCATGACACGACCAGGCAAATCCGCCAATACATCGAGCGCACGCTGATCGATCAGACCTTG
>JACRBO010000403.1 GCA_016219235.1 Chloroflexota bacterium | reverse complement strand
TTACCGTCTGGTTGAAGCCCGGCGTAGTCGAGGCCATGGAATAGGCGTGGCCGGGTTTTGCCCGGCGCGATCGGAATCGCCGAAGGAAAATTCTACTAACTGGGCAGCCCCTCACTGTGAGACGATCCATCGCGGGATGCCTGACGCACCCGATCGGACTTCAATCCGATCGGGTGTTGTATTTTGCCTAGAACCGATCATGGGCGCGTTGGTAAAAGTGACACCTCGACCACCCGGCGAACTTTGTTATCTTGATTTTCTCACGCCTTCAACAGGCTAAAACTGACGACACTGCCCGCGCCGGGCGTGCTGTCCACCTGCACCTGCCCGTCCACCCGAATATTATCCAGACGGTGATTGGCTTTGAAAAGCCCGGCGCGTTGTTCGGCCGTCAACCCCGGCCCGTTGTCCCGCACCCAGAATCGGACGTAGCCGTCGGGCTGCACGGTGCTGCCCAGCTCGATGCACGGCGGCCGGCCCCCGTACTTAAGCGCATTACTGAGAAAGTTGAACCAGACTTCTTCCAGCCAGGGTGCATAGCCCATCACCACCGGATACTGCTCAGGGGCGACGACTTCGGCCTGCTGCCCCTCAATAGCCTCGCCCAATCGCGCCAGGGCCGCGTCGATAACGGGCTTCATGTCGACCGGCCGCAGTTTGACCTCATCCTTGCGCACACTCGCCAGCAGCAACAACTCGCTGACGATGCGGCTCATCTTGCGACTGGCGTTCGTAATGGTCAGCAAATGCTCCTGCAGCCGCTGCGCAGATACTTCCGTGCGCGCCAGGAGCAGATATTCACTCATGCCGACCACCGTCCCCAGCGAGGCTTGCAGGTCGTGCGCGACGGTGTGCGCAAAGGCGCTGAGCGCGGCATTCTGTTCTTGCAGGGTGTGCTCGGCCTGCTTGCGCGGTGTAATGTCGGTGACGAAGGCCAGGCAAAAGCGGCCCGCCTGAGTGTCCAGATAACTCAGACTCGTCTCGACCGGAAATTCCGAGCCGTCTTTGCGCCGCCCCACCAACTCCAGGCCCTGACCCATGGGCCGCAGGCGCGGGTCTTGAAAGTAGGTCCGCACGTGCCCGTTGTGCACCTCGGCGAACCGCTCTGGCAGCAGCGTTTGAAGGAACTGCCCGACGATCTCGTCATTGCCGTAGCCAAACATCTCTCCCAGCCGCTGATTGCTGAGAATGATCCGTTGCTCGGGATCGATCACGAGCAGGCCCTCGGCGAACGAACTGATGAGAGTGCTGACCGTGACATCGCCGCGAAACAGGCCGGCGGCAAAGGCCACGCGGCGTTGAACCTCGATCGATTGCTGCAACTGCTCGATCGTGCGCTGCATCTCCTCAAGATGATCGGCCCCCGGATCAACCTCACGATCGTTGGTCATATCACACCTTCCCGTGGTGTAGATTCTATGCGGGCAGTGTTGACCGGTTGTCAATCGGCAACTGCCGCGGCCAGCCGCGCGCACATCGAAGACAGAGAATTTCTGGAGAAATACCGGGTGTGCTATACTCTGCCAGGACGCCCCGCACTGTCGCCACTTTGCATACGACGTCGCCAGGACGACCAGCGGCGATGACTTCGCCACTGCGTTCAAGCGTTGTTTCGTCGGTTGACGATAAGCGGAAAGCTGACGATCTCGATATGGCGCAAAGGCCTACTACTCGACTATCGCAAAGATCTACACATCCCGCCGTAATTGATGGTGTGCGATATGATTCCACTGCGGGCATTCATCGCTGATGGTCATCCTGTGATGCTTGGCGCGCTGACGCGCCTGCTGTCCAGCCTGACCTTTGTGCAAGTGGTGGGGACGACCTGCTCGGGCCGGACTGTCCTGGAGGCGGTTGAGGCTTTGCAGCCGGATGTGGTGCTGTTGGACTGGTCGCTGCCGAAGTTGAGTGGGATTGATGTGACGCAGCGCCTGAAGGCACAGGCGAAACCGCCGCGGGCCGTCCTGATGGCGCTGCATGACCGGCCAGAATACGAGGCAGCGGCGCGGGCGGCGGGGGCGGATGCTTTTGTCGGGAAGTGTGTTGCTGATACCGAACTGCTGCCGCTGCTGGATGCCTGGCGGCGGCGCGGGTAAAAACTGCGGAGGGTGTGCAGCTCGACCAGGCACAATCGCCAGGGCTAGGATGCGTACGGCTTTGGGGTATCCGATGCGTAAAGGACAATCGCATGGCTGCTTCGCTACAATCTGTCTTTTACCGGGCGCGGCGTGTGGCGCTGGCCTGGGCCGGGTTGATGCTGGTCGTGGCGGTGATTGC
>JACRBO010000388.1 GCA_016219235.1 Chloroflexota bacterium | reverse complement strand
GCGCGCGCCGTCGAGCCGCATCACCTTTACGCCGCCGGTCACTGACACTAATCTGTTGCCCAATGCGGCCGCGCCCTACGTGAACACCGACATCAAGGTCGTGCCCATGCCCGTGGTGCGCGGCGTGCCCACGACCATTCAAGGCAAGTTGACCAACACCGGCCCCACATCGATCACAGTGGATGTGACATTCGCCTTCATGCAGTCGAGCATCGGTCTGGCGTTTGGCCCCATCGCCGAAATTACGGGCACGGTGATCCCCGCACACAGCACGGTCATCGTGGAAGCGCCGTGGACGCCGGTGGTATCCGGCCACTATTGCGTGCAGCTGGTGTACACCATCACGTCGATCGGCAGCCGGCGCATCACTGCGCCGCACGCGCCGGGCGGTACCAGTAAGCCCTTGAATCTCAATTCCTATTCCGCGCCGCTGGGCAGTCCGCCCGAAAAGGACAGCCTGAACAAGGCCCGTGATGCGATCAGCACCATCAACACGTTTACGGGGCCAGGCTCCCAGCCGTTCAACATTCCCAAACAAGGGGTGAATATCTTGATCGGCCGGCAGTTCGATGCCGCCGAAAAGATCTCACAAGGGCTGGGCTTCGATCCGCCGCGGCAGGACTACAACCAGATCACCATACCGCCAAAGCCGACGTTTACACCGTGGCAACCCGACGCTGAACTCACGCCCGCCGAAGCGACGGCGTTGAATGCGCTGACCGCGTCGATGATGGATGTGTATCACGCGGGCCGGGCGGCCACCATCGCACTCGATCGGTACGGCGGCGCGGCCGAGGCCCACGATTTGCAATGGTCGACGTTGCAGGCCAATGCGCTGCTGCATTACAAGCAATTGATGGGCACTGCGTTGATCACCGCGGCTTTGCGATTGGACGAGTTCCATCAAGTGTTGATCGACGAAGGTCTGCCGGACGTCATCATCACCGCGGGCGATGTCATCAGCTATCAACAGCGGCTGGAAACGCAAGGCTTCACCGCTGAAGAGATCGCGGCGGCGCACCAGCTGGGTTTGACGGATGACGAGATCGAAGCCTCTCGTCAGGCCAGCCTGGCCGCTGATCCGGCTTCGATCGTGGGCAGTTCGCAGGCTCGATTGACGCAGATGGCGGATGCCTTCCGCGAGTTGAGCGATATGCTGCTGTATCCGCCCAACTTCCCACTGTTGGGCGGGGTGGGTGGCTCAGGACGACCGAGCGATGGCGGACGACCGACCAGCGCAACGGCTTCGACGCCCAATCTGTTGGTGCGTGTGTTTGAAAGCACGTCAACCATTTTGGTGGGCAATCCGTTGACGCAGACGGCCACCATCGAGCTGCGCGTGCGGCGCGTGGATTTGCCCGCCGATTGGACCGTCGCCGTGTCGCCCGCGCAGGTCACACTGGCGCGGGGCGAACAGATCACGGCCACCGTCTCGATGGTGCCGGGTTCGACCACCGTGCAGGGCATCGTCGTGCGGGCGGCAGTGGAAGGCTACATCGCCGACGAGTTGATCGGCGGGGTCGGCATCGATACGATCGTGCCGCGGTATCAGCCGTTTGATGGCTCGCTGCACGTATATCTGCCGCTGATGCGGCGCTGATGCGGCGCTGATGCGGCGCTGATGCGGCGCTGATGCGGCGCTGATGCGGCGCTGATGCGGCGCTGATGCGGCGCTGATGCGGCGCCGGGGCGTTAACCGATTTGTAACTCGATTCTAACGAGGTTTGAGGAACGAAGCGCATAGACTCAGCGTTTGGTAGATGCACTATTCAAACGGAGGAAGATTTAGCATGTTTAAGCGAATGATGTTCTTGATGTTGATGGTGGTATCGATCGGGCTGCTGGCCGCCTGCCAGACGGCTCAACCGACGGATGTGCCAACGCCGATCGTGCCGATCGATTTACCTGTTTCGACAGCGACTCTGCCGCCATCGGCTGAACCCGCGACGGCTGTCCCGCCGACCGTGTCGGCTCCGACAACGTCGGCCCCGGCCACGACGACCCCGACCACACCGCCGACCGCCACTTCGACGCCGACCGCTACACCGTCATCGACGACATCGACGGCGTGCGTGTATCGCGCGGCTTTTCTCGGTGACGTGTCGTTTCCGGACAACACGATCACTGCGCCGGGCAGTGCGCTGTTGAAGACGTGGCGCTTGCGCAACGACGGCAACTGTGCGTGGGGGCCGGGGCAGATCGTGCATTCGCTGGCATTCGTCAATGGCTCGCAAATGGGCGCGCCGAGTGAAGTGGCGCTGCCCTCGTACACTGCGCCGGGCGGCATAGTAGATGTGTCAGTGAACCTGATCGCGCCGCAAATGCCGGGCACATATCGCAGCGAGTGGATGTTGATGGTGGCTCAGGGGCCGCTGTTTGGCGTGGGTCCAAATTACCAGACGCCGCTGTACGCGCAGATTCAAGTCCAGCAAGGCATCCCTGAACCGGCGTGCGTGTATCGCGCGAAGTTCCTGGGCGATGTGTCGGTGCCGGACAACAGCCCCATCGCGCCGAATGCGCCGTTTAACAAGATCTGGAGTGTGCGCAATGACAGCACCTGCGCGTGGGGGCCGGGCACGGCCATGCGTTCGCTGATCTTTATCGGCGGCACGTCGATGAATCTTCAGACGCGCGTGGAAGTGCCGTACGCGCAACCGGGACAATCGTTCGAGTTGCTGGCGCCGCTCGTGTCGCCGGGCCTGCCCGGCACGTATCGCGCCGAATGGAAGTTCAAGGCCGATACCGGCGAATTATTCGGCGTGGGGCCCGATGGTCAGGCGGCGCTGTACGTGCAGATCGTGGTGCCGAACAATGCGCCGTGCACCTATCGCGCGAGTTTCCTGGGCGATGTGACGATTCCCGATAACACGCAGCTGTCGGCGGGGCAGGCGTTCCGCAAGACGTGGCGGCTGCGCAACGATGGCACGTGCGCGTGGGGGGCGAATGCGCGGGTGCATTCGATCACGAACGTCAACAACAATCCGTTTGGCGCGCCGGTCGTCATCGCCATGCCGGATGTGCCGCCGGGCGGCACAGTGGATTTGTCAATCGACATGGTCGCGCCGGGCGGGTTCGGCCTGCAGCGCAGCGAGTGGATGTTCATGGTGAATGAGGGCGGACTGCGTGGGGTAGGTGCGCAGGGCGAGACGCCATTGTACGTGCAGATTTACGTGACGCCGTAGGACAAATTGCCTCACGCAAAGGGGCAAAGAGGTAAAGAAGCGGAATAGAAGAGGGCTGCGATGAGCGGCCCTCTTTGTTTGTATGAGATAACGCAACAACCGCATCGTCGGACGGCAGAGATTCATCGGGTGCAGACTAGATTTGAGGTTGGCCGGGTTAGCATCTAATCCGCGTCCAAAGAGGGGTGCGTCTGATGATGGTTGGGGTAGGGGGTGTGCACTGTGTCAAGACCTCGGAGGTTTTTAATGGCCAGCTGGCAAGGCGGGCCGGGTTACGTGAGAGACTGTCAGCCGATGCCTGATTGTCTATGAAAACCTCCGAGGTATTTGGTGGCTCCTACACCGTGACGTTAGAACATGACTGGCGGGAAAATGGAAATGG
Source organism: Chloroflexota bacterium (assembly GCA_016219235.1). The sequence goes on along the minus strand of JACRBO010000388.1, from coordinate 4,580 downwards.
GCTATGGCCTTATGCTACAACGACCGTCTCATTTGGCCCGATACTTGGCCTTGCGCTCTAGCAATTGCAATTGTCGCGCAGATGCGCTATCGGACGCAGTAGGTTTGATTGTGGCTCGCACGGGCGGCTTGGCCGCACGCGCCGCCGGTCGCTTGGTGTCAATCACGGCTTGAACCAACGTTGGCAGGCGGCTTTGAATGTCGGTCAACGTGGCCAACTCTGCTGCAAAATCTTGCAGGCCAGCTAGTCGCGCCAGAATGCAGCCCATCAGAATCATGCGCACATCACCCGTGGTTAAAGTGAGTGCGTTGGCATGTAGTGCCTCAATTTCAAGGCGCGCATCGGTCAGGGCCGCCTCGATCTCAAACGGGCTATGGTCTGATCGAAGCGCAACCACCGGGCGGCACACAATGATCAGATCGAAACTGATCGGCTCTTTGGCTTGTTGAATGGGCATGGCAACAGCCATCTCGGCTTTGACGGGATAGGCGCGCACGATCTGAAAACCGGCCTGCCGCACTGATTGATAAAGAGCGCTCCACCCTTCCGCGCGTGAATGGTGATAAGTAAAGACCAATAAACCGTCAGGCTTCAACACCCGCCGACACTCTCGCCACACGGCTTCCAGCTTGTCGCCAAACTGGACGGCATCGGTATCCTGGACTTCGAGGAGCGAGCGGGTGGTGGAGGCCGCCGCGCTGGGATCAACGAGCATGCGCTTCAACCATACGTAGAAGAAATCGGCCAACTGCGAATAATGGACGTTATCGAAAAACGGCGGATCGGTCAATACCACATCCACCGTTTGATCCGGCAAATCCGTCTGTGCGGAATCGCCCGTCGATAAATAGACACCCGATCCAGCCGCGAACTCGGCGTAGGTTTCGGCCACGACCGCATCCACCGCCGCGCTGAGATCATAGATTTTTTCTCCGGTGCGACTGCCATTTGCGCCGGAGATTTTCAATTCAAACGGCCGGGCTTTGTAATCCAGCATCCGCAACACTCGCGATTCAAATAAGGTCGAAAATGACCCCGATGATTTGGGCGTGCCCCAGAGATTGGCTTCCAGCGGCATCAATTCAGGCTTGAGAATGTGATGCGCGAACATGTGCCGGACTGCGCCAGTGCCTTCGCCTTTGAACGAGGCAAACAGATTGTTAAATTCCAGACTGCCGGACAACAAACACGCGAATAGCGTTCTAGTCGTAGGGGACGGCAAGCGGGCAATCGCTTGACTGAGCAAGGCCAGCGCCACCAACTGCCGTGCATTAAACATCTGATGCCAGTAGTGATAGTTGTAGTTGAGCACCTGATTGGTGTTATAGCCTGGCTGAATCGACTCAGGCGGGATAAGCGGCCATAGGTCACTGAGTTGCGCTTCCGCTTTTGCGTAGGTTTCAAGGTCGCTGGCGTTGATAGGCCAATATTCTTTTTGCCCATTCGATCTTAAGACCATCTTGGCATAGAGCTTGTGCTGAGGCGGATTGGCTTGTTGACGAACGGCCTCAATCACGCTGACGTGTGTGCCGCAAGCCGGACAAGTCGCCTTGGATTGATCGACGTAACCGCGCTGCGGGTTGTACGTGGCACCGCAGTCGTGACACGTTGCCGTGTCATCGTCATAGCGCACGTCATTGATCGCGCGACAAGTCGGGCACAGCGCCTTGGCGCGCGGTTCTTTGCTGGGCGTCGCATGTCGTGAAAAGATTCTGGACTTAAAGAGTTCAACTTCGGTCTGACAAAGCACGCACGGCACGGTCTTGACCCAAAAATAATACAAGACGGTAGCAATTTCACCGTCGGGCAGCTGCGTTTGATATAAGGCCCGAATCTGTTCACCCACCGATTGATCGAGCTGCTCGAAAGCGGCTAGGATTTCAGCCCGATCATACTTTTGCACCGCCGCCTTGACCATGGTATTCGAGACCGGATTGATGTCACGGCCAATCACCCGGCAGCCTAATTTAAGGGCTTCGCCCACGGTGGTACCACTGCCCATAAACGGATCAAAGACGACGAGGTTTGGAAATTGAATGGGACCATAGAAATGCCGGGCCACATCAGCGCCCTTATCAACGGCGCTGGCAATCAGCGCGGCGCGCAAGACCGATCCCAATCGTCTGGCCCACCATTTGTGATGGTAGTACATCGGACGGTAAACTTCTTTACGCCACGATTCATGCTCGGCCAGCAGGCTGACAAAGCCAGTGGGAAAGCCATTCTCGATCGCGCGGAGTTGCAGTTGGGAGATGTGTTTCATAGCATCAACTTTAGTTGGTATCAACCTGGCTGGCTGAGAAATCGAATCGGCAGTCTAAATCTGCCTCGGGCTTGAGTCGCGCTTAGACGGGTGGCTGGCTGAGGAAAGGGATCGATCAGCTCTTCTACCGCCCAATTCACCGGGATGTCGTCAACCTGGCGATAAGCTGAGAATTCATGCCAGGTGTTAGCCATTGTTTGGCGTTTGATGCGATAGACCAGGCCAATGCGCTCATCGGAAACGGCGGCGAAGTTGCCGCTTACCAAAGATGAAGCGCGATCCAGTTGCGATGCGCCCAACGGATTAGCAAAAATCAGCATGGGGCGGTTTCGATTGGCCCCGTCACCATACGTGCCCAGGCCCACTACCTTTTCACGCTGGCTGGTGATGCGCAGATACAGATCAAAGTCAGCATTGAGTACATTGCCATCGACCAAGGCTAGAGCGCTTAAAAACGCTTGGCCTTCAGGGTTTCGCTCTTGACACACAAACAGATAGAAACCGCGAATATCCAACGGACGATCATCGCCATCATACACACGGATGACGCCACATGGCGGCGTGGTGTTGTAGTCGAGGCCGCTGGCTCTGGCAATCTGGCCGTTTTCGCCTCGCTCGAGTTTCTTCACTTCAATAGCCACGATCTTGGTAACATTATCGCGCAAATCAGGCGGGCTGGCTTGACGACACTCATCAGGTCGATAAAGCACGAGGTCAGGATTAATCAACGGCCCGGGTGATTTCTGGCAGAGCGCGTCGGTGAGTTTGGATTTCAAAATGGCAGCGATGTGTTCGTCCAACGGATCGTCTTGCGTGTTGTGCTTTTCACGCAACGCAAATAGTATTGGGGAACCATCAGTGTTAAAGAAAGCTTCACGCAGAATCAGAAAAGCCTCAACTGTTAGATCGCTCAGTGACATGTTTACCCTCAATCAAAGAATGATGAAGCAGGATCGCGCTGGTGTTTGCATATCGTTTAGACAGCCGCAAGTATAGCGCAGAATGAAGGCGAGGGTCAAACGGGAGAACCCCCTCCTAACCTCCCCCGTCGATGAAAAGCGCATCGACAGGGGAGGAACACACTCCTTCCCCTGTTCAGATGCTTTTCTGAACGGGGGAAGGCAGGGATGGGGGTCGATGCGCGTATGACGACCGTGCGGTACACTTAAACACGTCACCACTTTTCGAGGAGCACACCATGTCAGGCCACCAATTCAATCACATCGCGCCGCATGTCTACTGGCTGTCGCCGGATTCAACCACCGACCGGCCAATCCTGGGCGCGATCGTCGGCAGCCGGGGCACGCTGCTGGTGGATGTGGGCAACTCGCCTGCGCACGTTCAAATCCTGTTGGATGAATTAGCGAAGCGACAGCTGCCTGCCCCAACGTTTGCCATGCTGACGCACTGGCACTGGGATCACGTCTTCGGCGCGTCGGCGTTGGATGTGCCGATCTTCGCCCACGTTGAAACTCGCCGCATTATCACCGTCATGGTGGGCCTCGATTGGAGCGACGCCGCGCTCGATCGGCGCGTGGCCGAAGGCACAGAGATCGCTTTTTGCCGCGACATGCTCAAAGTCGAATGGCCCGACCGCAGCGGCCTGGTCATCCGGCCGCCTGACATCGGCGTTGCGTCACAGGTGGATGTGGACCTGGGCGGCGTGACGGCGCGCTTCATTCACGTCGGCGGCGATCACTCGCCGGATTCGAGTGTGGTGTATGTGCCCGAAGATCGCGTCATGTTTCTGGGCGATTGCCTCGGCGACGATCTCCATCACGGGCCGCACCGCCTGACGACGGCACTGTATCCGGCGCTGCTCGATCGCGTGTTGAGTTACGACGTGGCCCACTATCTTGAAGGGCACAATCCCGCGCCAGTCTCGCCGGCGGAACTCAGAGCCGATGCCGATCTCATCAAAGCCATTGCGCGGATCGTTGATGCGCATGGGCAAAATCGTGAGGCGATTCTGAGTCAGTTGCCGCAGATTCTGGGAGTGGCAACGGACGACGATCAGATTGCCGTTGTCGATGCCTTTCTGGCCGGGGCGCGTTTGCCGATTGTGACGAGCGTGCTTTAGCTAAGGATCGTGGATTAAATAACTGTCTCGCTTGCTCCCGCTGGACACTTGCACCCACTGCGTGCAGTGCGGTGTTGCCAAATCCAGCGGTAATGGCCTGAGTAGCTAACACTTTGCAATCTGCTCATGAAATTGGCATAATCGGTGGTCACCACACCAAACCGAAAGGCCAATCTCATGAGCATCAGTGAAGAATTATACACTCGTGTGTTTACGAAGTTGCGCGCCGTTCATCCG
>JACRBO010000394.1 GCA_016219235.1 Chloroflexota bacterium | reverse complement strand
GCAGCGCTACATCGAAGCGCAGGCTCAGCGGCGTCACACGCTGCGTGATGTGGCTGTGCTCGTGCGTGACCCACGCCTCCATGCAGCGCGCCGGATACGCCAGACTGAAACCCTCTTGAATGCGAATCCGATCGAAAGCGTCGGTGTTGTCGCTGACCCAGACCTGATCGGTGCGAGCCAGAATCCCCAGATCGATCCGTCCGCCGCCGCCCGAACAACTTTGAATATCCAGTGTCGGATACCTGGCGCGCAGTCGATCCATGATCGCATACACGCCCGCCACATGTTTGCGCCAGATCGCCTTGCCAACAACCGAACCTGGTTCAGTCACTAATCGATTCATATCCCACTTGAAGAAAGCGATGGAATAACGCTCGACCAGCGCCGCTAACATCGAGAAGATGTACTCGACAACCTCCTCACGGCCAAAATCAAGGATGAGTTGCTGCCGCGATTCGGTGCGCTCGCGGCCGGGAAAGTGCAGCACCCAATCGGGCCGGCGGCGGTACAGATCGGAGTCGGGGTTGACCATCTCCGGCTCGATCCACAATCCGAATTTCATTCCCAACCGATGCACTTCGGCGACGAGCTGCTCCAGTCCATTTGGAAAAGCATCGGCGCGCACGACCCAATCGCCGAGTCCGGCGTGATCGCTGCGCCGCGCGCCGAACCAGCCGTCGTCGACGCAGAACAATTCCACGCCCATCGTCGCTGCTTTACGCGCCAATTCCGCCTGACCTTCATAACTCAAGTTGAAATACGTGGCTTCCCAGCCGTTGTACAAAACAGGCCGTGGTCGCGGGCGCGGCAGCACACGTTCCTGCGTGAAGGCGTGCAAGCGCCGGCTCGCGCCGCCCCAGCCATCGGCGCTGACGCCGCACACCAGCGCGGGCGTGATGTGCTTCTCGCCCGGTGCAAGGTCGAGCGTGAAATCGAACGGATGATAACCTGCATGCACGCGCACCGCCCACGTCGGCGTCTGCTCCACGGCGATCTGCCACGCGCCGCTGTAGGCCAGTGCGCCGAAGTAGACCGTGCCGCTCTCCTCCCACGCCTGACCGGGCCGATTGAGCATAAAGAATGGATTGGCGAAGTGGCCGGTCTGCAAGTTGCGGCTCTCGATGACGTGCGTGCCCGGCGATAACTGCTGGCGGTACGGCGTAAATTCACGCGCCCACGCGCCGCTGACGTAGGTCAATTCGTTGGCGCCGTGCGGCAGATGCAGCGAGGCGAAGTTGCACACTTCAAGCGAAACGATGTCTTGTCCCGCGTTTTCCAGTTCCAGCCAGCGTTCGATGATATCGTGCTCCGGCGTGAGGCGGTAGCATAGCGTGACGAAGAAGTTCTGCACCGGGTCTTTCAATCGGACGCGCAGTGTTTCACGCAACGCACTGTTTTTTGCGGGCAGACCATGCGTAGGCGATAAGCCCGGTTGCGCGTCGGTCACGACTTCATGATCGACGTAACGCAGGCGCAGATCGCGGATGGGTAAGTGCAATGCCTCGCCCTCTTTCAACGCCGCCGGCAGCGACGGGAAGTTGGCTTTCAGCGTGACGTGATGCACCGTCAGATCGCCAAAGGTCAAGACTTCGTCGGGGCGGTACTGCGTGATGAAGCTGGCGGGCGACTCGTAGATCATCGGCGCCACTGCGCCGCTGATCCGATCGTTGGCGGTGGCGCGCTCGGGGCGCGGCCCCCAGCCGACGTGAATGAGCCGATCGACGTGATCGACTTGAAAGGCATAGTAACTGGTGCGCAGTACCAGATTGAACGTGCGCGTGGTTGGGTTGAAATGGATCATGGTGTTAGTCCAGACCTGTCAGGTGGCGCAAGCGTCGACGTGTCTCCCGGCATTCGGTGCGCCACCTGACAGGTCTTAGTCAACGATAAACCGGCAGCATCGAACCGTGCGCGGCGACGAGATCATCGACCAGCGACCAGATTTGATCGAGACTGAGTTCCGCCGCGGTGTGCGGATCGAGCATCGCGGCGTGATAGATGTGCTCGCGTTTGCGCGTCAGCGCCGCTTCGACCGTGAGCGCCTGCACGTTGATGTTGGTCTGCATCAACGCCGCCAACTGCGGCGGCAGCGCGCCGATGTGCGTGGGCTGCACGCCATTCTTATCCACCAGACACGGCACTTCCACGCAGCAGCCCTGCGGCAAATTGTCGATCAGGCCGCGATTGGGCACGTTGCCGTAGATCACGCGCGGCGTGCCGGTCTCCATGCTGTGAATGATCAACGAGCCGTATTCGTGACTGCGTTCGTGCGTGATTTCCAGTTCGCCGCGTTCGTAGGCCGCCTTCAATTCTTCCCAGCCTGCAATCTGAAGTTCGCAACGCGCAATGTATTCGTCTAGCGGGATTTCGTACTGCTCGATCAGATCGGGCCGATCGCGCTTGATGAACCACGGCACGTATTCGCTGAAATGCTCGCTTGATTCGGTAACGAAGTGGCCGGTGCGTTTGAGAATCTCGTAGCGTACCTTGTCGGGCAAGTTGCGATAGCGACGGCCAAACGTGCCACGCGCGGCGACCTCCCGTAGGCGAGGATACAAATCCTCGCCGTTACGCTCGAACTTCAGATAAAACGCCATGTGGTTAATGCCCGCGCACCGATAGGTGATCTCGTCGATCGGGACGCCAATGTCTTGCGCCAGCGCCTCGGCCGTGCCCTGCACGCTGTGACACAGCCCGACCGTTTTGATCTTGCTCGCGCGGCTGATGGCCCAGCAGTTCATCGCCATCGGGTTGACGTATTGCAAGAAGGTCACATTGGGACAGAGCTCTTCCATGTCGTGGCAGACGTCGAGGAAGACCGGGATCGTGCGCAAAGCGCGCATGATGCCGCCGATGCCCAGCGTGTCGGCGATGGTTTGTCGCAGGCCGTATTTCTTGGGGATTTCAAAATCGATCACGGTGCCGGGCTTGTAGCCGCCGACCTGGAACATGCTGATCGCGTAATCGGCGCCGTCGAGCGCGCGCCGCCGATCGAGGGTGGCCGTGATCGTCGGTTTCGCACCGAAGAACTCGGCCACTTTGTGCGCCACAATTTCGGATGTGCGCAAGCGTTCTGGATCAATATCCATCAACGCGATGTGCGAGTTCGCCAGTTCAGGAAAACTCAAAATGTCGCCCAGCAGGTTTTTGGCGAAGACGGTGCTGCCCGCACCAATGAAGGCAATCTTAGGCATGATAGTCACTCACTTGTTTGAAGATGTAGAGTTTGATCGGGCGCAGTGCTGCGCGCCGGAATGATGTTTCGTACATACGTGACTGCTGCAAGAATCAGCCACGTAAACTCGCCCATGTTCCACCAGAAGTGAACGTCCAATCGGACGGCGGTAGCGAGGCCGGGCAGGCGCGAGATGAACGTGCCGCGCGTCAGTTCGCTGTGCGCCAGCCACCCGCCCTCGCCGAAGATGCCGGGCAAGCCTTGCGCCGTGAGGTTGGTGATGCCCAGTTGCTTCAATTCATTCAAGACCGACAGATAGCGCACGAAAACATAGGTGTGTTCCAGCGAGTGGCCCACCGCCCAGATTAGGAACAGATACGCCCAACGATTGCGCAGGCCGCGCGCGACCAGCACGATCAGGATGATCGTCACCAGCCAGTTCCATGTAAAATGCACCCACTCGCTGTTGGCGGGCGACAGAATGCCCGACGACTCGCGCAGACTCAAGTGCATGACGTGATACTGCACCCACTGCACGACGTGCTCGATGGTGTGAAAGCCCTGCGTAAACAACAGAAAACTCACGCCCATCGCCACAAAGCCGTAACGGCGAAAATCGCCGCGCCACTTGGCGATGCCGGGCACGAGCAGCAGCGCCAGAAACACAATCGCCGCCACCCACAACGGCCAATCATAAAAGCGCATGCCGATGAAGCCCAGAATCGTCCCGGCGAGAATGGCGGCGAGTGCCATATCGATCTGATCGCGCGGATTGAGCAGCACCCACAACGGCGCAAAGACAGCGCGGACACCGAGCGCGAGGCGATTCACGATCGAGTTGGCTTTCATTCGCGCGTCACTTTCAACAGCGTGTCGGATGTCAAGGTATCCACCGTTGATTGTGTGCCATCCGGCCAGACGATGTCGAGCTTGAGCAACTTCGCGTCGATGGGAAAACCAAAGTGCAGGCGGCTGGCCTCGCCCGATAGATACCCGCGGCCCGATCGGACTTCTCGGGTGTATGTGCCCGCGCTGGTGCGCAGCGCCAGCTGTGCGCCGAGCGCGTGCGTGTTCCGACTCTGCGGCCACGCCAGGTCAACTTCAAGACTCGCGCCGCCGCACAGTCGATTCTCAAAGACTTGCGCGGGCGATTTCAAGTTGTTGACGACGATGTCCAACCGGCCATCGTTGTTGAGATCGGCCATGCTCATGCCGCGCCCACTGGCCGTTGAGCCTAAGCCCCACTCCGGCGCGGGCGCGAACGTGCCATCGCCCAGATTGCGCAGCGCCTGATTCTGCTCGATCAGTTCGTCGTTGGGCAAATGCGAGAACAGCTCGGCGGCGATCATGCCGTTGACGACGTAGAGATCGAGCCAGCCATCGTTGTCGAGGTCGCCGAATTGACTCGACCAACTCCAGCCCGTCGCATCCAGACTGCGGTTGAGTGCTTCATCGTGCCAGCGCCCATCTGCGGCGCGTACTTGCAGCACATTCCGCATCGTCTGCGGATCGTCGGCGGCTGGTACGTGCGGCATGGCGGCCATTACCGGTAACCATACGGCGGTCGTGTGGACATCAATGTCGTACGGATTCATATCGGTGGCGAAGATGACGGGCATACCAGAGTTATCGATGTCGGCGATGTCGAAGCTCATGGTGCTGTGCGGCGTTGTCGCAAAGACACTGGCGGGTTGCCACGTGCCTGTGCCGTTCAACCACATCATATCGCGCGTGGCAAAATCGTTGCCCACCAGAATATCCGCTTGCCCATCGCCGTTGAGATCGGTCAACGCAATCGTCAACGCATTG
>JACRBO010000393.1 GCA_016219235.1 Chloroflexota bacterium | reverse complement strand
CCGGCCTTGCACATCGCCGAGACGTTTCTGACTACGCCCGACTTGCTCAACTATTGGCTGTGCGGCCGCAAGGCGTGCGAGTTCACTATGGCGACGACGACGCAGTGCTACGATCCGCGTCGGTGCAGCTGGTCGCAACCATTGCTGGAAGCATTAGGCATACCGGCACACATTTTCCCGGAAGTGGTGCAGCCCGGCACGGTGTTAAGCACCGTATTGCCCGATACCGCCGACGAAACCGGCTGCGGGCGGGTGCCCGTCATCGCGCCCGCCTGCCATGATACGGGTTCAGCAGTGGCAGCCGTGCCCGCTGAAAATCAGCGGTTCGCGTGGATCAGTTCCGGCACGTGGTCGATCATGGGCGCGGAAACCACTACGCCGATCGTGAATGCGCAGAGCCTGAAGTACAACTTCACCAACGAAGGCGGCGTCAACGGCACGTGGCGTTTCTCCAAGAACATCATGGGCCTGTGGCCGGTGCAGGAATGCCGCCGCGCCTGGGCGCGTGCCGGTGAAGAACTGTCGTACACGGAAATCACGCAGTTGGCCGGGGACGCTGAGCCGTTCCGATCGATCATCGATGTCGACGCCGACGATTTCTTTCCACCCGGCGATATGCCCGCCCGCATTCAACAGTATTGTGTGCGCACTCATCAACCTGTGCCTGAAACCAAAGGCGCCATCGTGCGCTGCGTACTGGAAAGCCTGGCGCTGAAATATCGCTGGGTGCTGGATCGACTTGAGGAAATGCTGGGCTACCGTTTGAACCCGATCCACATCATCGGCGGCGGCACGCAAAACCGATTGTTGAATCAGCTCACGGCGGACGCCACCCACCGATCGGTCATCGCCGGCCCCATCGAAGCGACTGCCATCGGCAATGTGTTGATGCAGGCCGTTGCGCTTGGACATCTCACATCGCTGGATGCAGCACGCGCCGTGGTGCGCCAGTCCTTTAAGCCGGAAACATATGAGCCGCACGCGTCGAGCGAGTGGGAGCCGGCGTATCGAAAACTTGAGCAGCTGATGCAAGAGGCATGATGCAGGATGCAGGTTTCTTGCATCTCGCATCTTGCATCCTGCATCCTGAATCTTGCATCTCGAAAGGACATATCATGTTAGACGCACCGTATCCTGAACTGGATGAACTGTTGACCTTAACCGGTGAAGCGGGCCAGCGCCTGTCCGAAATCGAAGCGAGCGAAGGCGCGGCCGGCAACATTTCAGTATACATTGGCTGGCCCATCGACGTGCGCCGCCGCTTCCCCCTGGTCGAATCGATCGAACTGCCGGAAGCCGCGCCCGAATTGGCCGGCGGCACCTTTATCGTCACCGGCTCTGGCCGCCGCCTGCGCGAGATCATCGCCGATCCGGCCGCGAATTTGGCCTGTGTCGTGGTCGACGAAGGCGGCCAGACCGGTCGGTTGTACACCTCGCCGCGCAAGTTGTTCACGCGCCTGACCAGCGAGTTCAATTCGCATCTGGCCGTGCATCACGATCAGGTCGTTCAATCGGGCACGAATTTCCACGCGGTTGTTCACGCGCAGCCGCGCCATTTGACGTACCTCAGCCACATTCCGCGTTATCAGTATGAGCCGTATCTTAACCGGCACTTGCTGCGCTGGCAGCCGGAATTGATCGTGCAATTGCCAGAGGGGATTGGCCTGGTGCCGTTTCTCGTGCCGGGTTCGAACGAACTGATGGCGGCCACGCTCGAATCGCTGCGGCATCATCGCATTGTGATCTGGGGCAAGCACGGCGTCATGGCCCGCTCGGATGTCTCGGCCAAACGCGCCGCCGATCGCATCGAATACGCCGAAACGGCCGCGCGCTACGAGTATATGAACCTGGCTAATCACGAGCAGGGCGAAGGCTTGAGCGTGGACGAGATCCGCGCGATTGCGAAGCTGTGGAACATCGAGCAGAGCATTTTCTAGTTGCTTCATTGCGAGGAGCGCTCTGAGCGAAGCGCAGCGGAGTCTAAGAGCGCGACGAAGCAATCTCCACGCGATTGGCCTTGAGATTGCTTCGCCGCCTCGGCGTCTCGCAATGACGGTTGTATTGTGAAGGAAACAATGAGCACCCATCAAAATGACACACATATTCAAGAAGCGTATCGCCTGGCGAAGGAACGCTACGCACTGATGGGCGTGGATGTCGATCGCGCGATCGAGACGTTATCGACCGTGGCGCTGAGCCTG
>JACRBO010000395.1 GCA_016219235.1 Chloroflexota bacterium | reverse complement strand
GAAGGCTTCACGTGGTCGGCGCATGTTGTGCCGGGTGTCAAGGGCGTCGAACAGCCACGCGTGGCGATGCTGCCTGACGATCAAGCCCTGGTGACCTATCGCGGCTTTGGCGCGGCGGGCACCGCCGACTATGCCGGCGTGTTGATGGGCAGCACCATCGATCTGCGCGACACAGGCGGCTACCTGGCCAGCGCCGCCGCCGCCCTGGTCAACGGCAATAGCTGGATGAACGAGGCGCTTACCACGCGCACCCGCGCCAACGGCAGCGGCACAGTCGAGCCGCGTCTGTTTACGGTGGGCGTTTTCAACCTCGGCGGGCAGGCCGCCTCCGTGCGGATGTCCGGCGCGAGCCTGCGTCAAATCAGTCTGGCGGGAGCCGACCCGGTGATGATGATGCAGACGCCCGTGCTGCCCGATCTATCCATCGCGCCCGCCGATATCGTGCTGTCCGAGACGCTGCCAGTGTCCGGCACCCTGACACCCTTCACAGTGACGGTTCGCAACCTGGGACTGGCCCGCAACCATCAGCCCGTGATGGTGGAGTTGATTCAAGACCCCGGCACCCTGCACGAGACCGTCATCGCCACCGGCACTGTGCCCGTTGATCTGATGTTCAATGACACGTACAAACTGACTGGCTCCTGGCAGGCCACCGGTCACGCGCACACCTGGCTGGCGCGTGTTAAGCCTGCCATCACTGAGGATGTTAATGGCGGAAACAATGAAGCGACGATTCTGGTCGGCGTACCTCTTCCACCCGATCAACTGGTCGGCAACTCCAACGTGCGCAGTGCCAGCGCAGGCCTAAGCTGGCTGCCGGTAACGCGCGCGGCCATGAGCCACTATCGCATCTATCGCGCCGCCGGGGCAGGGCACTTCGTCGGGCTGGCGGATTCGATCGAGACGCGGTACACCGACGGCACCTTGCAGCCCGGCGTCACCTATCGCTACGCCGTGAGCGCCGTCAGCGATGCCGGTGTTGAATCGCCGCTGAGCAATGAAGTGACGCTCGGTACGCGGGCGCTGTATCTGCCGCTGATCAGGCGCTAAACGCTTACAGTAAAAACAACTCGCCCTCGCAAGTCACCGTGACTTTTGAGGGCGAGTGTTTTTTGAGTACCCACAGGTCCACCGATCGATCAGCCCCGCGGGTCCCCGGCGGGAATCCAGCAACCGATCGGCGCCACTCATCCAGCGTGGAATTGGCTGCCCGACTGAAACGTTCGAGCCTGATGCATGTACGGCGAGTTATTGAATCCGGCGCGCTTCCAGATAGAAGCGTTTCTCGCGCGCTTCACCCATCGAGAAGGTCTTGCGCGGCAGCGCCCCGTCCAGGATGACGGTCTTGAACAGATCGCCCTTGCGCATGCCCGGCAGGTACAGACCCACATTGCCGGGCTGACTGCCCAGGCGCACGGTGACATCCGCCCCATGAACGTAATCGATCTTCTCCGCGCCGCCCGCTTTCAGGAATGGATCGAGGAAAGATTGAATGGAACCAACGGGCAGGTTGGACGCGGCGTTGGCGACCTCGATCGCGCCGCAGCCCTGGTCCGTGACTAAGCCAATCAACTGCCGATCGGCCTGTCCGGCGTCCACGCGCGTGACCATCTCATCGGCATCGGCGACGGGCGTGTAGGCGACATTTGCACCGAGGGCGTCTTTCAACGCGGCGAAGAAATCACGCTTCAGCCCAAACAACACGCGATGGATCGGTTCAAAGTCCAGCCCTTCGTCGTGGACGTTTTCGATTTCGACGAGCGCGTAACGGGCAGGGTGATGTGGCCCGACGGTGTGTTTGATCTTTTCCCAGATGGCTTTGGCCGTTGCCAGCGAGTGATTGCCGTCGCCCATCGCGAAGAGCAGTACGGGCTGATCGGATCGATCGGTTGACAGACCGTACTTTGCGGCGAATGTGTCAGGCTGAGCCAGTTCACGCAGTGCCTCAATCACGCCGCTTTCGAGCGCCGCGTCATCGACGGCATAACCGGTCAGATGGCCGCTGCCCAGCATCAGATCGAAGTCATACAGTTTTTCCAGTTTCGCTTTCGCCGCAGCGATCGGTTCGATGACCGTTCGCAGTGGATCATCGATCAGCACCAGGATGTGCGGCAGTTCCAGCGCGGCCCCTTCGCGAATTTTCATGCGCGGCGGCAGCCGATCGACGATCGTGCCTTCGGTGGCGCGGATGAGGCTGGTGGAGCCTTTGGCATAGTCGTAGCAGTCCAGGTCGAGACACACCATCAACCCCTTGCGGATCTTGCCGCCCGCCGTGCGCTCGACGTAGATCAAGCCGGCGCGCGGTTGCAAGATGCCCGCCTCAAGATACTGCCGCGTCGTGGCTTGAATGGCCTGAATGCGCTCGGCTTCGCCTGGTTTTTCCAGATAGATTTCGGGCAGGGTCAGGCGGAAGGTGGACGGCGCGTCGCCGACGATCTGTTCCACTTGATCCCAGTATTCAGGCTGGGACGTGAATTGATCCACGGCGATGACGGCCCATTTGGTCAGGTCCACACCGGGTCTGGGTAAATACACTTCAGGGATGAGAATGCCGAGGTCGGGATAGGTTTTCATTTACGCAGGTTCCGGCACGGGGGCATAGGCTCGCGCAAAATCCACCACGATCTGCGCCACTTCTGCGCCCACGCGCAGCTGGGCTTCTTTGGTGGCCGCGCCGATGTGCGGCGAGGCGATGACGTTGTCCAGTTTGATCAGTTTCCAATCGGTGGGCGGCTCTTGCTCAAATACGTCCAGCGCGGCCGCCGCTACCTTGCCGCTGACCAGCGCATCGTACAGCGCAGCTTCGTTGATAACGCCGCCGCGCGCGCAATGGACGATGCGCACGCCGGTCTTCATCCTGGCGAACTGGTCCGCGCTGATCATGTTGGCCGACTCTTTAGTCTTGGGCAAGTGCAGGCTGATGTAATCCGCCTGCGCCAGCAATTCGTCCAGCGAAACCATCTGGACGCCGAAGATTTGCCGCGTCGTGGGATCGTACGCGACGACGTTCATGCTCAGGTGCTGGGCGCGCTTGGCCGTCTCGGTGCCGATGTTGCCCAGCCCGATGATGCCCAGCGTCTTGCCCGCGATCTCGTCGCCTTCAAAAGCCTTCTTGTCCCACTTCTCGGCCTTCATGGACGTGGTGGCTTTGTACAGCGAGCGCGCCAGCATAAACAGATAACCGATCGCCAGTTCGGCCACCGACGCGGACGACGCCAGCGGCGTGTTCTTGACGGCGATGCCTTTGCCGCGCGCATACTCCACGTCGATGGTGTCCAGACCCACGCCACCGCGCACGATGAGCTTGAGGTTGGGGCAGACATCGATGAGCGGCTGGCGGATCTTGGTGCGCGAGCGCACGACGGCGACATCGTAGCCGGGGAGGGCGGTCATCAATTGCTCGGGCGTAATCTCAAATTGGGTATCCACCGTCAGACCGGCGGCGCGCATCTGCTCGATGCACTCTTGTTCAGTTTTGTCGCAGACCAGGACCTTCATTGTGTTCGTTCTCCTAATGGGATTTAGATTGCTGCCTCAACCGATCGAGCCAGGTATCCGATCGGGGATGGGTAAGCTTGCCCGGTCATTCTAATCAGCGCCTGGGCCCTTGTCAACGGATAGGCATCAAGTGATAAACGTGTCGAATGTACTTTGTGGTTTGAGGGGCAGGCGATTATAATGGCAGCGTGAGGAAACAAGTAGACAAGTAAACAAGGAGAATACCATGTCTGACACTGTCAAACGCGCCCACAACTTCAACGCCGGCCCGTCGATTCTGCCGCTGCCGGTGCTGGAACAGGCCCAACGCGAATTGCTCGATTTCAAAGGCACCGGCATGTCGGTGATGGAAATCAGCCATCGCTCCAAGGAATTTGAAGCCGTGATCGGCGAAGCCGAACAAGATTTGCGGACTTTGCTGGGTATCCCCGCCAATTACAAAGTGCTGTTCCTGCAAGGCGGCGCGACGTTGCAATTCTCGATGATCCCGATGAATCTGCGCGCGCCCGGCGCGTCGGCCGACTACATCGTCACCGGCGCGTGGAGCAAGGCCGCCGTCAAAGAGGCCAAAAAACTCAGCACGACGAAGATCGCCTACAGCGGCGAAAGCACTAACTTCAAGCAGACACCCGCGCAAGCCGATTTGAATCTGGACCCGCAGGCGGCTTATCTGTACTTCACGTCCAACGAGACCATCCACGGCGTCGAATTCAACGCCGAACCGGCGCCGCCCGCGGGCGTGCCGTTGATCGTCGATACGTCATCGGACTTCATCAGCCGCCCGATCGATGTCTCCAGGTACGGCCTGATCTATGCGGGCGCGCAGAAGAACGCCGGCCCGGCGGGCGTCGTCGTCACGATTATTCGAGGAGACCTGCTGGAGCGCGTGCCGGAGAATCTGCCGGTGATGCTGGACTATAAGGCGCAAGTGGCGGGCGGCTCGATGCACAATACGCCGCCGTGCTTTGCCATCTACATGGTGGGCCTGGTCTTCAAGTGGGCGCTGGGGTTGGGCGGTCTGGCCGAAGTGCAGCGCCGCAACGAGGCTAAAGCCAATGTCGTTTATGGGGCTATCGATGCAAGCGGCGGCTTCTACAAAGGCCACGCCGTGCCCGAAGCCCGCTCGAAGATGAACATCACTTTCCGCCTGCCCAGCGAAGAACTGGAAGATCAATTTGCCAAAGAAGCCAAGAAGTTGAACATGATCGGCCTCAAGGGCCATCGCTCAGTCGGTGGCATGCGCGCCTCCACTTACAACGCGCTGCCCATCGAGTCCGCGCAGGTGCTGGCCGAGTTTATGGCGGAGTTCCAACGGAAGAACGGCTAAACTTGCAGTAGGGCAAGTCGGTGAATTGCCGGGGCAAGATGCCATCTTGCCCTACTGTCTCAGCTCAGATTCTAGACACACAACGCGCCCGATGTCGAAGATGGACATCGGGCGCGTTTTCATACATGCCCATATTAGACCTGACAGGTGGGCCACCGCCAACCCTGGGCGGCGGGATCGACCTGGCCTACCTGTCAGGTCTGGCGACATTTGACCCTCGCGTTCATTCTCGCTATACTTGCCGCATCCACTCTTGACACCACTCCCCGCTTGCGGTATAGTTAGCATGAAAACAAAATTAAAAATCTGTTTTCAGACCGACTATTATGCCGTTACCCTTCACCGACCAACAGAGAACCCGTCTGCGTCAGAAAATGCGTCGCGCCGCACGTGAGTTGTTTGCGAAGCAGGGCTTGAAGAAGACCAGCCTGGAGGACATCACCCGGGCGGTGGGCGTTGCCAAGAGCATCTTCTACCTGTTCTTCGAGTCCAAAGAGGCGCTGTTTCTGGACGTGCTGGCGCAGGATGGCCCGGCAGTGGAGGCGCGTCTCCGGGCTGAGTTGAGCGCCGCCGTAGATGCCCGCGACGGTCTGGCGCGGTTGCTGCGCGAGGTGGTGCGTGAATTGGAGACGAACGCCCTGACGCGCCGGCTGCTCACGCATCCCGACGAGTTGCAGCTGCTGGCGGATTACGCTACGCCGGAGCAGCTGGCCGCCAGCAACAGCTCGGGGTTGGCGCTGATCGTGCCGTATCTGCAAGCGGGCCAACAGCGCGGCGAAGTAATCGAGGGCGATCCGATCGTGTTCGCGCGCGTCATCAGCGCCGTGACCCTGTTGACACTGCACCGGGACACAATCGGGGCCGATCAGTATGAAGCGGTGTTGAATACATTGATCGATTTGTTAGCGAAGGCGTTGACCACGCCGGATTGAAGCGAGGACCGATGAATACTCAATCGAACAAGACCATTATCGTCACCGGCGCCAATGCCGGTATCGGGCGCGAGACCGCGCGCGGACTGGCGAAGCTGGGCCACACCGTGATCATGGTCTGCCGCAACGCGCAGGCCGGTGAAAGCGTGCGGCAGGACATCATCGCGCAGACCGGCAATCAAGCGGTCGAGTTGATGAAGTGCGATCTGTCATCGCAGGCGTCGATCCGCCAATTCGCGACCGACTTCACGGCGAAGCATCCACGTTTGGATGTGATGATCAACAACGCGGCCAACTTCGATCATACGTTGAAGCAACCGACGTTGACCGCCGACGGCGTCGAAGTGGTCTTCGCCACCAATCAGTTGGGGCCGTTCCTGTTGACGAACTTACTGCTAGACACCTTGAAAGCCAGCGTCCCGGCGCGGGTGCTGACGGTTGCCTCACAAGGCTTGATGATGTACCCGTTTCTCACGATCGAGTTTGACAACCTGGCCGGGCAAAAGAAGTTCAGCACGCAGCACGCCTACTATCATTCGAAACTGGCGCAGGTCATGTTCACGTTCGATCTGGCCGAGCGGCTGCGCGGCACAGGCGTCACCGTCAACTGCCTGCGCGTACCCAACGTCCAGATCGATCACGGGCGCTATGAATACATCACCGGCTGGAAACGGTGGGCGTATGAGATCAAGCGCCGCCGCGCCATTACGCCCGCGCAGATGGCCGAGGCTTATATTCGATTGGCGGTGGCCCCGGAGTTTGAGACGGTCACGGGCCAATACTTTGACGAGCACTGCCGCGAGGTCAAGGCGCACAAACCCGCTTACGATCGCGCCGTCTGGCAGAAATTGTGGGAAATCAGCGCGGCATTGACGAAGCTCAACGGCGCCGCTGGCCGCTGATGCCTCAGAGGGCAAACATGACCGCACACTATCACCATCTGGGTGTGTACAGCGATTGGGTCGAGGCGGCGAATCGACAGCAGCCGCTGTATCCGCTGGCCGCGCCAGGCCCGGCCACGCAAGCCCGCGTGCGCGAGGTGCTGGGCTTCTGCCACGCCGCCGAGAATCCACTGGATGTGCGACTTGAGCAGCGTTGGCAGGACGACGATCTGATCGGTGAAGAGGTATCGTGGTCGGTGGGCTTTGGGCCGCGCACGCACGCCTATGTGACCAAACCTGCGCAGGCCGCCGGGCCGCTGCCCGGCCTCGTGGCGCTGCACGATCACAGCGACTACAAATTCTACGGCAAGGAGAAAATCGCCGATGGGCCACATGGCGTCGCGCCGGGCGTGAGCGCGCTGCGCGCCATCGAATACGGCGGCCGATCGTACGTCGATGCGTTGGCGCGTGAGGGTTTCGTGGTCATAGCGCACGATGCTTTCCTGTGGGGCAGCCGTCGATTTCCACTGGACACGATGATCGACGCGATCGGCGATCACCCGATCGAACCGTCGCCGTTCACGGATGCCTCGCCGGAGATCGAACACTACGACACAGTTGCGGCGCTGCACGAACATCGCGTGGCGAAGTATTGCAATGCGCTGGGGACGAGCCTTGCCGGTGTGGTGGCCTATGAAGATCGCATCGCGCTGAATTACCTGTTATCTCGATCGGACGTGATCGCCGATCGGGTGGGCTGCATCGGCCTGTCGGGTGGCGGCAATCGCGCGGCGATGTTGACGGCCACGCACGATCGCATCGCCGCCACCGTCATCATCGGTTTGATGACCACTTACGAAGGCTTACTCGATCACAATCTGTCGCACACGTGGATGTTGTTTCCGTTTGGCTGGGCGCGCTACGGCGACTGGCCCGATCTGGCCGCGTGCCGTGCGCCCTCGCCGTTATTGGTGCAGTACGATCTGGACGACGATCTATTCACGGAAGCGGGGATGCGGGCGGCCGATGCGCGGTTGGCAGCGCATTACGCCGGCGTGGGACGACCGGAAAATTACGTCGGACAGTTTTATCCCGGCCCGCACAAATTCGATCTGGAGATGCAGGCCGCGGCGTTTGCCTGGTTGAAGCAGCGGTTGGGCTAAAGAGGCTTGAAAACAAGACAGAAGCATCCTGAGCGGAATGGAGTCGAAGGATGCGCTTCCGGCCAAGAATCTAGCCTGACCCGTATCCTTCGACTACGCAGCGAAAAAGCACGCTGCTTCGCTCAGGATGCTCGATAACTCAGCTTCAGGGGGTTCTGGACAGATGTTCGTTCAGAAACTCCACCACGATCGGATACATCACCAGCTTGTTCTTCAACTTGATGATGCCGTGGCCTTCATCGTCGAAGACGACCAATCGGCCAGGCACGCCGCGCGCTTCTAGCGCCGTTGCCCTGAGTAGCTAACACTTTGCAATCTGCTCATGAAATTGGCATAATCGGTGGTCACCACACCAAACCGAAAGGCCAATCTCATGAGCATCAGTGAAGAATTATACACTCGTGTGTTTACGAAGTTGCGCGCCGTTCATCCG
>JACRBO010000396.1 GCA_016219235.1 Chloroflexota bacterium | reverse complement strand
GGCCGACATGATCATCAATGGGCCGTGGGTGCTGGGCGACTACAAGGCGAGTCTGGGCGACAAGTTGGGCGTGGCTCCGATGCCCGCCGGCCCGGGTGGCCCGGCGACCCCGCTGGCGGGTGTGGACTACTGGCACGTCAACCCGAACGCCACGCCTGAGCAGCAGAAGTTGGCGGTCGATGTGGCGTTGTACATCTTCGGGCCTAAGGGCGCGCAGATCTACGCCGACGTGGCCGGCAGCCCGATGGTGGCCAAAGGTGTGACCGCGGCCGACCCGCTGGTGAAGGCCTTCGCCGACGCCGCGGCAGCCGGTTTCGCCCGTCCGCAAAGCGCGGAGTTTGGCAACTGGTGGGCGCCGTTTGGTGACGCTGTAACCAAGGTCATGGAAGGCCAGCTGACGCCTGCCGAGGCCGTGACCGAAGCTTGCGGCGCCATGAACAAGGCCAACAGCAAGTAAGTTGAGTGATGAGACCCTAAGGGTTTGACTAAAGCCCTTAGGGTCTTTTTCTGTGAGTGCTTGATCTCGATTGGGTTTTGTTCGATAATCAAGTAACCCTTCGAGAAAGGAGCTGCAACGATGGCTGCGATTACCCGGAACCAACCCGGCCGTTTTGAGATGTGGCGCAATCGCACGGCAAATATCCGCACCGCCATTCTATACTTGCTGCCGGCGTTTATCGTCATGGGCATCATCACCTTCTATCCGCTGGTGTATCAGGTGTGGATGTCCACCACCAATTACGGCGTTCAGAATTTGCGCGCCACGGCCCCCGCCCCGGCCGATGTCGGGCTGACGAACTACGAGCAGATATTTACCGGCGAACTGCCCGTGGCCATTGCCAACTTCAGTTTTTGGAACGTCCTGGTTTTCAACCTCATCTGGACGTTTACCAATGTGCCCTTTCACGTGATCATCGGCGTGCTGATTGCCGTCTTGCTTAACGTGAAGGGCCTGTGGCTCAAGAAGTTCTATCGGGCCATTTACATCCTGCCCATCGTGATTCCGACACTGGTCATCGCCACCGTCTGGCGCAACATGTACGACGCGGACTATGGCGCGATCAACCTGTTTCTGGCCGAGGTCGGCAAAGTGTTTGGCATCTCGCCGGAAGTCTTCAAAATCAGGTGGATCGATCAGGTGGATTACCCGATCGGCTGGCTCCCGCTGCCGCTGTCCTATTTCGCTTTACTCATCACGAACATCTGGCTGGGCTGGCCCTTCATGACCATCGTCGCCACCGGCGCGCTACAAAGCATCCCGGGCGATCTATATGAAGCGGCCTCAATCGATGGGGCCACGCCGCGCCAATCGTTCTTTGCCATTACCGTGCCATTGCTGCGCCCGGCCATGATTCCCGCGGCCGTGTATGGCATCGTGACGACGTTCAATCTATTCAACTTGATCTACCTGCTCTCCGCCGGCGGGCCGTTGCGCAAGACCGAAATTCTGGTGACAACGGCCTATCGTCTGGTCAATGAGAATCGCCTGTATGGCGTGGCCGCCGCCTTCAGCGTGATCATCTTCTTCGTGCTGCTGGGTCTGACGCTGCTCACGAACCGTATTACCAAAGCCACCGAAAGGTACGATGCGTAATGGCCACTCAAAGCGCAACCTTAACCACGCCCGCTGCCGCCGCGCGATCCAAACCTAAGCGCGAATTGACGTTGGGGAAGCAGCTGCTATATCAGGCGATTCTGCTGTTCGTCGCCTTCATCACCATCTTCCCGATCCTGTGGGTGGTCAGTCTGTCGCTCGATCCGCGTGACATCTCGCGCCCGACCGACCTGAACCTGATCCCGCCCGGCGCGTCGCTGAAAGCCTATGAAAAGGTCATGCAGCAACCCACCGCGAACCCGGTGACCTTTGGCGAACTGGCCCTGAACTCACTGAAGCTCGCCACCGGCACGGCGCTGATTTCCACGTTGATCGGTGTGAGTGCGGCCTACGTCTTCTCACGCTTCGATTTCCGCGGCCGGCGTTTCCTACTGCTGATGGTGTTGATGGTGTTGATGCTGCCGTCGATCGGCACGATCGCGCCGCTGTTCGTGATGCTCAATAAGATCACGGTGGGCACCGGCCCCACAGCGTTTAACCTGCGCAACTCGCGGTGGGGGGTGGGCCTCGCCATCGTATCGGGGGCATTGCCCTTTGCGATCTGGAATCTGAAGGGCTACCTGGACACCATCCCGCGTGACCTGGAAGAAGCAGGCCGCATCGACGGCGCATCGTACAATCAAGTGTTCTTCCAGATCATTTTGCCGCTGGCCGTGCCCGCCCTGGCGGTGACCACGTTCCTGGGCTTCCTGAGCGGTTGGACGGAATTTGCGCTGTCATGGCAGTTCCTGACCCAGCCCAAAGACTTTACGCTATCGATGTCGCTGTGGAACATGACTGGTCAATACGCTGGCAATACGCCGTGGAGCAACTTTGCGGCGATGGCCCTGCTGGTGGCGGCCCCGGTCGCAATTGTGTACCTTGCACTGCAAAAGTACATCATCGGTGGTCTCACCATCGGCAGCGTGAAATAGCGTCTGCTCACAAGACCTGACAGGTTGACTGGACCTGTCAGGTCTTTTTATTGCCCCTATGAAAACACGTCTGATTCTGATCTCCATTCTGATTGCATTGATGACCGCCTGCGGCGGCGCAGCCACGCTCACGCCCGCCCCGATCGCCTCACTCAGCCCGATCACGCCCGTTCAGACGCCGACACCGATCGGGCCGTTACCCACGCCGGTTGCGCCAGTGATCGGTTTGCCGCAGGGCACCGATGGTTATCCCTGGTGGAATGATTCTGTTTTTTATGAAGTTTTCGTGCGCAGTTATGCCGATAGCAATGGCGATGGCATCGGCGACCTCAACGGACTTATCTCCAAACTCGATTACTTGAAGAACCTGGGCATTACGGGCTTGTGGCTGATGCCCATTCACCCGTCGCCGTCATATCACGGCTACGATGTCACCGATTATTACGGCGTCAATCCGCAGTACGGCACAACCGATGATTTCAAACGCCTGATGAGCGAAGCGCACGCGCGCGGCATCCGCGTGATCATCGATCTGGTGCTCAACCACACCTCGAGCGAGCATCCGTGGTTTGAGGCCGCGCGCGATCCGCAATCGCCGTTCCGAGAGTGGTATGTGTGGTCAAAGACAGATCCGGGCCAATCGGGCTGGCGTGTGGCTGGCTCAGGTTTTTACTACGGCTACTTCACGGAAGACATGCCCGATCTGAACTACCGCACGCCTGCCGTCACTGAGAAGACGAATGACGTCGTGCGTTTCTGGTTACAAGATATGGGCGTCGACGGCTTCCGCCTGGACGCGGCCAAGTATCTGATCGAAGACGGCACGTCGATCCAGAACACGGAGGCGACGCATCAATGGTACAAGAACTTCCGCCCGGTTTATCAGGCGCTCAATCCGCAGGCCATGACGATTGGCGAAGTGTGGGACTTGACCTCAACGGCCAGTGAATACGCGCAAGGCGATCAACTCGATCTGACGTTTGACTTCGATCTCGCCAAAGCCTTCATCCTCGCCGCGCGGACTGGTCGGGCGGCCGATGCCGTCAAGGCCATCAACATCAGTCTGGCTAATTTCAAGCCTCTGCAATTTGGCACGTTCCTCACCAATCATGATCAGAATCGCGTCATGTCGCAAATCGGCGCGAACCTGGACAAGGCGAAAGTGGGCGCGCTGTTGTATCTGACCGCTCCCGGCGTGCCCTTTGTCTACTACGGCGAAGAAATCGCCATGTCCGGCAAGAAACCCGATGAAGACCTTCGCACGCCGATGCAGTGGTCCAACGAGGCGAACGGCGGCTTTACCACGGGCC
>JACRBO010000377.1 GCA_016219235.1 Chloroflexota bacterium | reverse complement strand
TTTTGAATCTGCTCGCGTTCGCAGGCGCTGTATCCGCGCGGCACGCGCGGCAGGGTCACGCGCGTGGTCGCCGTAAACTCCGACACAAGCGAGCCTGTAACGTGCACACAATCGCGCGGCCGGCAACCGCGACAGCCTTCGCCCGCTTCAGTGGTCAGGCCTTCCGTGTGAAATGAATTGCGGAATGTCGCATTCGTGCGACCCTGCAAATTGGGCGCCGCACGCGCAAACGCTACGTCTTGAAATACCTCGCCCTGCCCCGCCACATCCGGCACAGGCGCCACCGGTTCGCGCTCGTCTTCCGCCTGCCGCTGAACCCACGCGCCCGGTTCGGCTTTGGGCAGAATCTCCTCTTCTTCGGGCGTCTCGCGCTGCACCCACGCGCCCGGCTCGGCCTTTGGCAGAATCAATTCTTCTTCAGGCGTCTCGCGCTGCACCCACGCGCCCGGCTCGGCCTTCGGCAGAATCAATTCTTCTTCAGGCGTCTCACGTTGAACGGGTGCGCTTGCGACTGCCGGAACATTGGCCGTTGACTGGCTCATCACCGATTGTGCAACGGCGTCGGCGGCTTGCTCGTTGGCATCGCCGGGCGCATTCACCGTCATCCGATCGGCTGTGCCGATCGATCTAGAACCTTGTTGGACGACGTGCGCCAGCTCATGCGCGATGAGCTCCTGGCCGGATGCGGATGCCGGATCGTATTGGCCTGCGCGAAAGAAAACGTCGTTCCCGATCGTGAAGGCCAGCGCTTTGAGATCATGACTGAGGTCATCGGCCTCGGCCGAAGCGTGAATTCGCACGCCGCCGAAATCGTAACCGATGCTGCGGCTCATGGTGTCGCGCGTAACCGGATCAAGCGCCTGACCGCCGCCGCGTTCACGCTGGATGCGCGCTTGCGTCTCGTCGTCGACCTCAAAGGCCCCGCTGCGCGGCGCCACCTGGCGCTGCGCGACCAGACGCTGCACCGCCTGATTGCCCACCTGCTGCTGCAAGCCTAGCGCCAACTGTGCGCGCGGTTCACGCGCGATGGGGTGTTGCCGCAGCGCATCAGCGCGGATCAGCTGTGGTGTGTACGCCCACTCGAACGAGGCCGGTGCGCAGGTCTCGTTCGATTCGATAGCCTCGCCCGACAATACCCGATCGGTTTCTTCGCTCGATCGAGTTGGTGATCGATGCTGAAATGTTTTAGATGAAGTCATGATCGTGCCCGCTCAGTAACTCAGCAGAGGCGGCTCCCACGCCGCCGGGTACTCCATCAAAAGCTGCCCTGCACCCCGAACATCAACTTGAACGGATCGTCCGGCGAAGAACTGGCCGTCACACCCGCGCCAAACGGCATCGTGGGTGATGTGCCCACTGAGCCTAACGTTGACGCTGCCGTCAGCGCCGGACCGATACCGCCGCCCATCAGGCCGCTATAGCCGGCGTTTACATCGCGAGTGACATCGCCCGCAAAGGGCAGCAACGGTGAGCCATAATACAGACTCGTGTTCCAACTCCCATCCACCGGCGATCCGCCGCCAGCGACGTGAAAGCGGTTATAGCCTAGATCAAGTCCACCCGGCGACAACTCCATGTTAAATGGCCCGGCGGGATTGTAAGTCAGTGACGGCGGCAGCGGCTTGAACTTCCATTCGTCTTCATCTTCGCGCTGAACCGACATCGGTTCAGTACTTGCGCGTTCACCGGCAGACACCCCGCTGTGCGCCATCAAACGCCCCACGGCTTGATTGCCGATCGTTTGTTGCAAGTGCAGCCAGTAGTCGGCCGACGTTTCCGGCGCAGACAACACTTCGGCGTCAGGCAGCGCCTCAGATTGAGGCGCTGTCGAATCATGCTGCGCATCAACCTGAACGTGCGACGATTTACTCGCCATCGGCATCCTCCCCCGCTACCAACAACCCGATCAATCTTGATCGTCTTTCTCAAGAAAAACAACCATCCAAATAAATCCGCCCATTCCGTGATCCGTCTATCTCTTCCCGCAATCCATCTCCCCTACATGATCAAGTCTTCCCAATTCAACGACGGCACTGGCGAACCCGTGGCCTGCTCCCACAACCCGGACGCCGCCCCGCCGATAGCGCCCGCTGCCCCCGTCGCGCCGCCCCACAAATCCGAGCCTACATTTTGCACGCCCTGCACGCCGCTGTTCACTGCGCCGCGCACGCCGCCCAACCATGACTCACTCGCGCCGCCCGCCCCGCCCGCCAGCGCATCGACCGCGCCAGAGGCGCCGCCCCACACCGATTCCACTGCGCCGCCTGCCCCGCTGGTGATGCCGCCCCACATGTCTCCGGACAGCACCTGTTCAAGGCCGTCGCCAACTGCATTGGCCGCACCCTCGACGCCGCCCCACGCGGACGAACCGGCCTCGCCGATGCCGCCCAATGCCGAACTCACCGCGCCGCGCGCGCCGCCTAACACCGATTGACCTGCGCCGCGCGCTGCGTCCAGGCCACTGCCCATTGCGCCGCGCACCCCGCCAAACCATGCATCGCTCGCGCCGCCGACGCCGCCCGCAATGGTATCCCACGCCTGACCCACACCGCCCAGATCGGGCAAATCAGTGTGAAGGTAATCCAGCCAACTCCCATCGTCTTGCCGTTGGATTGAGACGGTTCGATCGGGCGCAGATTGGACGACCCGTTGTGCGCGGAGCACATGTTGATTGCCCAGCGTTTGCTGCAACTGCGTCATCGCTTCCGTTCGTATTTCACCCTGCACATGCGCGGGATCGATCAACGACCACTCGTTGGCCTCGATCGCTGCCACGCTCGATCGGGTTGGAGCGCGATCGGACGTGGATGATTCGTGATTCGATCGAACATGCTCAGACTTTGTCGCCATCCTGTCCCTCGATCACCAATCAGTTAAATAGTCCCATGCCCCGCTGGCCGCGCTGCCGGCGGAATCCCAGGCCGCGCCCGCATACTCGCCCGCCGTGTCGGTCAGATTACCTTCCGGCATCAGATACTGCGACGCTATGCCCAGCGGCATTGTCATGGGATTGGACATCAGGCCGCCCTTAATCGCCGTGCGCAGCGGGTCTTCAGTCTTAACGTCCATCGAGACCGGTCCGGCGTCAAAGCCAAAGCCGTATTCGCGATGTTGATCGCTGTCGCTGTCCCCCCAGTGCAGTCGGCCGGCATACCCCTCGCCCAGGCTCGCCCCTAACCGCAGACTCTCCTCGGCGTTATCATCGCCAGTGAAATTGCCCAACGTCATCGAGCCTTCCAAAATGTTGGCCTGCGCGCCCACCGACAGACCTTGATCGGGATTGATGCTGGCATCCAGGCCAAACGTGCCCGCGCCCACGTCGCCTGACACGGCGCCGCCTTTATTGAAGCCCATCTTTGCCACGCCGCCGCCCAGATTGTAGCCATAGCGCGTGCCGCCGTTGTCGCCCCACGCCCCGATCTTTTCGTCGATGTTCAAAATGTCGTCGGTGACCGGCACGCCGCCGATGTCGCCTTCACCGTGAAACGCACCGATACCGCTTTCCACGCCGCCCTGTTCATTGTGCTTCTGATACGCATACGCGCCGGGATCGGTCGCCGACGGTTCGATGCCTTGCGATGTGCCCTGCGGCAGCGCCGAGCCAGCCTGATACCGATCGTAGACGCCACGCCCGAATTGCGCGATCCCGCCCAGGCCCGGAATGGCGCCCGCTGCGCCCCACGCGGCTTCGGTAGCCAGATCGCCCCATTCCCAACGTTGAATATGGGTTTCCGCCATGCCCGATTGGCCTGAGCTGCCCAACGTGACGGCTTGACCGGCCAGCACCGCCTGCGCCGTTTGCTCGGCGGCCTGTTCGTGCTGATCGGCCGGATCACTGATCGAAACGCCGCCCGCGCCGGGTGTGCCTTCCACCGGGCCGCTCGCTTGCTGAACGGTGTGCGTCACTTCATGCGTGAGCAGGTGAAAACCCGAAGCCGTGTCCGGTTGATACATTCCGGCGCGAAAGAAAATGTTGTTGCCGGTAGTAAAAGCGACCGCTTCAACGGACTCAGCTAACCGATCGGCCTCGACGTCCACATGGAGTCGCACACCGGACAGATCGACGCCGAGGCCGGCTTGCAATCGTTCGCGCGTAGCCGCATCCAATGTGTGCCCGCCTGACGAGGCCGCCCGTATGCGCTGAGCCAGATCGTCTTCGGTCGGCGCAGTTGGCGCTGACGTGATGGCGCGCTGAACAGCCTGATTACCAATCGTGTTCTGCAGGTCCAACAACGTTCGCGCACGCGGCTCAAGCACGAACTCGTTCGCAACCTCTGGCGCGAATTCATTTGCACTAACCGGTGGCTCCCTTTGCGGCGAAGCCGAATCGGCTTCGTGGCTGGCATGGGTACGATGTAGTTTCTCAGTCATGGTTCCCCCCGCTCACATCCGGCAGACCCGCGGCTGTATTGCGCCCCCGCGCGGCTCGGGTCTAGCCTCGTAATTTGACCGAATCGTAGTACGGCCCAAAATCCGTTGCCGTAATCAAGCGTCCGATCTTTTGAAATTCGCGGCGCGTCGCTTGAATCAGATGCGCCATCGTCACGACCTGGCCGTTGGCGGCGGCCAGGAACGCCGCCGACAGCGCGATGTTGCGAATGTGCGCGCCTGCGATCTTGAACTTGCGCGCCATGAAATCCAGATCGACATCGGGCGCTAAGGGCAACTCGGCCGGTAACATCGATTGCCAGATGCGGCGGCGATCGCCTTCTTCCGGCAGCGGAAAATCCACCACGAAATGCATGCGGCGCATAAAGGCTTCGTCCAGATTCATCTTCAGGTTCGTCGCCAGAATCACCACGCCTTCGTACTCTTCCATCTTTTGCAGCAGGTACGCCGTCTCGATATTGGCGTAGCGATCGTGCGCGTCTTTCACTTCCGAGCGTTTGCCAAACAGCGCATCGGCTTCATCGAAAAATAGAATCGCGTTGGACGACTGCGCTTCCTGAAAGATGCTGTTCAGGTTCTTCTCGGTCTCGCCGATGTACTTG
>JACRBO010000376.1 GCA_016219235.1 Chloroflexota bacterium | reverse complement strand
TCGTGATCGTGGTGGGCGTCATCGTCCTGGCGACCACGGCCAACTTTGCTGCCCCTGGCGCGTTCGATCGGCATATCGCGGCGATGGGCTCGATGATGGGCAGTTCGATGAACATGGCCGACTTGTCTAACAACTTCCGCGATGCCATGGGCGAGGCGTTGGCGCTGGCGGCATTGGCTGCTTTTGCGGTCGCCATCGTGGTGAGCGTGTTCGTCAGTCGTCAAATTGTCGCGCCCGTGCGCGCGATGATGCTGGCCAGCCAGCGCATTGCCGCCGATCACTATGACGAGCGCGTGCGCGTTTCTGATCCTACGGCGCCCGACGAACTGGACGGACTGGCGCTTAGTTTCAACCAAATGGCCGTGCGTCTGGAGCAAACGGAAACGATGCGTCGGCAACTCCTTGGCGATGTGGCCCACGAACTGCGGACGCCGCTGACCGGTATCAAGGGTTACATGGAAGGCCTGATCGACGGCGTGCTGCCGGCAACTGAGGAAACCTACCAACAAGTCTATCGTGAAGCCGATCGGTTGCAGCGGCTCGTTCACGACCTGCAAGAACTGAGCCGCGTCGAGGCTGGCGCGTATCAGTTGAATCAGCAAGCGATCGAGGTCGACCGATTGATCGAGACATTGAAGACCCGTTTGGGACGACAATTCGACGAGAAAGGCGTGTCGCTGCAATCCGATGTGCCTTCCGATCTGCCGCGTGTGCGGGTGGACGAAGATCGCCTCGGTCAAGTGTTGCTCAATCTGGTCGGCAATGCGCTGCACTACACACCTGGCGGCGGATCGGTACATATCACGGCGCAGCAACAGGGCCACGAAATTCAGATCGCCATTGCCGACACCGGCATCGGTATCCCGGTTGAATATCTGCCGCGTCTCTTCACGCGCTTCTATCGCGTGGACAAATCGCGTTCGCGCGTGGGCGGCGGGAGCGGTATCGGCTTGACGATCACTAAGCACCTCGTCGAAGCGCACGGCGGCCGCATCTGGGCAACCAGCGACGGCGCGGGTAAAGGCAGCACATTCACGTTCACCCTGCCGGTCGCCTGAGTCGATCTTTACCGAATCTTCATAGTGTCTTCAAGGTAGCTTCATGCGGTTCCATTAAGATTAGAGTGTAAATCGGAACTGCAGGAGGCACACACGATGTGGGGAATTGGTATGGGATTAGGCGGTGGGTTGGTAATGGTGCTATTCTGGGGCGCGTTGATTGTGGGGGCAGTGTGGCTGGCACGTTCACTCTTTCCCAATGGTCAGCACCCGTCCGCGTCGTCAACTCGACTGGAAGCGAGCGCTGAGGACATTCTGAAGCAGCGCTACGCACGTGGCGAGATCTCTAAAGAGCAATATGACCAAATGCACCGTGATCTGAGCGTGTGAAGTTAGAATAGGAAACCTGAAGATGAAAACAGCGACACGTTCTATCTGGATAGGCATTGCTATACTGATCGGTTTAGGACTGCTCGTCGGTGGCATTCTGTGGAGCCGCAGTGGTTGGAACATGTTTGGCTTCGGCCCCGGTATGATGGATGACAACTTCGGCTTTGGGATGATGAATGGCTTCGGCGGCATCGGCACCATCCTCTTTTGGATTGTTATAGTCGGGCTGGGTATATGGCTGGTCAGCCGCCTTGCGTCGCACGCGAACAGCCAGCCGCCATCGAACGGCGAGACAGCGCCAGAATCGGCGCTCGACATTCTCAAGAAACGCTATGCGCGTGGCGAGATCAGCAAAGAGCAGTTCGGGGAGATGCGCCGCAACGTTGTTGAATAACCGACTCTGTATCGAAAAATGCAAACGCGCCAGACAGTGAGTGTCTGGCGCGTTTGTCGTTGTGACGATCGGCCGGGCTGCGCTCAATTCGATCGCACATGTAGCCGCTTATCGAGCTGCTGCGGATTGTTGAGGGTAAACTGCACAGTGCCAGTTGATTCCTGGCTGGATCGGTTTGATGCGCAATGAGTCAACAGGCAGGCGGTGCGCCAATGGAGGAGCCTCTGCGCTATCTGAATTGCATGATTGGTTCATTGTCACTTACCATTCGCGTAATCGTCTGACAAAAGCCGAATTTCCTGGTACGCTCAGGGAATGGCAACCGAATTGATTCTCACGACCGAACGGATAGACGACTTCGTACTGTTGATTCACGTG
>JACRBO010000378.1 GCA_016219235.1 Chloroflexota bacterium | reverse complement strand
TATCGAGTCCGGTTGGATATACCACCTACTATCTCAATGTGCTGGTCGGCACGGCACAGAGTCTGGCCGCCACCGACGATCCGAATTTTGCGTGGGTCAAGGACACGTATCAAACCCGCGATCCGCGCATTCCCATCTATCCCATCAATTAACTTGTGCGAGGCAAACGGATGAGTGACTCACGTCGTCTGACGATGGCGCAAGCCTTGATTTCTTTCCTGAAGCAGCAGTATGTGGAGCGCGACGGCGTCAAGCAGCCGTTTTTCGCGGGAATTTTCGGCATTTTCGGGCACGGCAACGTGGCCGGGATCGGGCAGGCGTTACAGCAAATGCCCGATTTTCGTTACTATCAGGTTCGCAACGAACAGGCGATGGTGCACGCGGCGACCGCGTATGCCAAAGTGAAGAATCGCCTGCAGACGCTGGCCTGCACGACGTCGATCGGTCCCGGCGCGACCAACATGATCACGGGCGCGGCCACGGCGACAATCAACCGCTTGCCGGTGCTGCTGCTGCCCGGCGATATTTTCGCGCGCCGCAATGTGGCCCCCGTGCTGCAACAACTGGAGTCGGCGCAATCGCAAGATGTGTCCGTGAACGACTGCTTCAAGCCGGTCAGCCGTTACTGGGATCGACTGAACCGCCCCGATCAACTGATCATGTCTTTGCCCGAAGCAATGCGCGTGTTGACATCGCCCGTTGAAACCGGCGCAGTCACGCTGGCGCTGCCGCAGGACGTACAGGCTGAAGCCTACAGCTATCCGATCGAATTCTTCCGCAAGCGTGTATGGCACGTGCGCCGCAATCGCGCCGATGCCAACGTATTGAAGGAAGCGGCGCAGTGGATTCGCGCAGGCCGAAGACCCCTCATCGTCGCGGGCGGCGGGGTGATCTATGCCGAAGCGACTGACGTGCTGAAGCAATTCGTCGATGCCACCGGCATCCCCGTAGGCGAATCGATGGCGGGCAAGGGCAGTCTGCGCTACGATCAGCCGCTGGCGCTGGGCGGCATCGGCGCGACGGGGACGCTGGCAGCCAATCGGCTGGCGCACACCGCCGATCTCGTCATCGGTATCGGCACGCGCTATAGCGATTTCACGACCGCGTCAAAAACGGCGTTCCAAAATCCGAGCGTGCGCTTCATCAACATCAACGTCGCCGAGTTCGACGCGTTCAAACATCACGCGCTGCCCGTCGTCGGCGATGCGAAAGTCACGCTGGAAGAATTGCTCACGCTGCTGGCCGGTTATCACGTTGATGCGGCTTACGAAGCAGAAGCGAAGCGCCTGCATGATGAATGGGAATCTGAAGTGGAGCGCATCTACAGCGTGCGCCACACGCCGCTGCCGAGTCAGGGTGAACTGATCGGGATGTTGAATGAACTCTCATCGCCCGATGGTATCATGGTCAACGCGGCGGGCAGCATGCCGGGCGATTTGCACAAGTTGTGGCGCGCACGGCATCCCAAAAACTTCCACATGGAATACGGCAACTCGTGCATGGGCTACGAGATCGCGGGCGGGCTGGGCGTTAAAATGGCCGCCCCCGATCGAGATGTGTATGTCATCGTCGGCGATGGCAGTTACCTCATGCTCTCGTCCGATCTCGCCACCGCCGTTCAGGAAGGCCTCAAACTCACCGTGATTTTGTGGGACAATGGCGGCTTCAAGAGTATCGGTTCGCTGAGTCGCTCGCTGGGGCAGGATGGTTTCGGCACGCGCTTCATTCATCCGAAGAACGGTGTGCTGGTCGGCGATTCAGCGGGCGAAGCAGTGGAACCACTCACGATCGATTATGCGGCGAATGCGCGCAGCCTGGGCGCAGACGTGATCGAGTGCGCCACCTCCGATGAGTACGCGGCGGCGATCAAGGCCGCGCACGCGAGCGATCACACGACCGTGATCGTCATCCGCAACGATCGGTACGTGGGCGTGCCCGGTTACGAGAGTTGGTGGGATGTGCAGGTGGCCGAGGTGAGTGAGATGCCGAGCGTGCAGGAAGCCCGCAAGAACTGGGAAGCCAGGCGTCAAGACGAGCGCTACTTCCTGTGATTTTTGAACCACGAAGTGCATGAAGATCACGAAGGTGATTGAGGACTTGATGAAGCATCCTGAGCGGAGTTCCGCATGCTTTTCGCGGAACGCAGTCGAAGGATGCGGTGCGGTGAAATGATCTTGATTTCTCGTGCGATCCGCACGCGAAGCGTTCGACTACAGCCCGAAAAGCACGGGCTTCCGCTCACGCCCTGTCCGCGAAGCGGGGGCGCGCCAGGCGGAATGCTTTCGCTCTTGTAGTGACTTTTCAAGCAGGAGGATGGATTTGACCGAGACACAGCCTGCTGTTGAATCAAGCGCCGGTGATGAGCTGCTGAAGCTGAGCGGCATCAGCAAGAGTTTTCCCGGCGTGCGCGCCTTGAACGACGTTCATCTGGAAGTGCGGCGCGGCGAGGTGCACGCGCTGCTGGGCGAAAACGGCGCGGGCAAATCGACGCTGATGAAAATCCTGTCGGGCGCGTACTCGAAGGATACCGGCGAAATTTACTGGGAAGGCCGGGCCATCGACATCCACACGCCGAAAGATTCGCAGGACTTCGGCATCGGCATCATCTATCAGGAATTCAACCTCGTTCCCCAGCTCAGCATCGCCGAGAATGTGTGGCTGCGCCGCGAACCGTTCCGCAATAAGGCGCTGCATCTCATCGATTGGACCGAGATGCGCCGCCGCACCAAAGAACTGCTCGACGAGCTGCACCTCGATCTCGATCCCAAACGGCCGGTGGACGGCCTCGGCGTGGCGCATCAGCAGATGGTGGAAATCGCCAAGGCGCTGTCGCTTAACGCCAAACTCCTGATCATGGACGAGCCGACCAGCGCGTTGACCGACACCGAGATCGAGCAGTTGTATGACGTGATCCGCAAGTTGAAGGCGCGCGGCGTGTCGGTGGTCTTCATCTCGCACCACCTTGACGAAGTATTCGAGATTTGCGATCGCGGCACGATCTTGCGCGATGGCGAGTACATCGCCACCGTGGACTTGAAAGATACCTCTGAAGATCAGCTCATCAATCTCATGGTGGGCCGCAGTCTGGATCAGCAATATCCCAAAGTTGTCGCGAAACGCGGCGCAGAAGCGCTGCGCGTGGAAGGCTTGAATCGCGCCGGCGTGCTGGAGGACATCAGTTTTTCGGCATATACGGGCGAGATTCTAGGCATTGCGGGGTTGGTGGGCGCGGGCCGCACCGAGCTGATGCGCGCCGTCTTCGGGGCTGATCCGATCGAGCGCGGCAAGGTCTATGTTTTCGGCAAAGAGATCAAGTTGGATTCGCCGCGCGCGGCGATTCGATCCGGTATGGGTTTGCTGCCGGAAGATCGCAAATATCAGGGGCTGGTGCTGATTCTGTCGGTGCTGCAAAACGTGAGCATGGCGAGCCTCGATCGGCTGAAGAAGGGCGGCCTGCTGCAACTGCGCGACGAAAAGAAACAGGTCAACGAGTTTGTCACCAAACTGCGGATTGCGACGCCGCACATTCAACAGCAGGTGCAGTTCCTGAGTGGCGGCAATCAGCAGAAGGTGGTGCTGGCGAAGTGGCTGGCGAGCCAGTCGAAAGTGCTGATCTTCGACGAGCCGACACGCGGCATCGACGTGGGCGCGAAAGTGGAAGTGTACAACCTGATGAACACGCTGGTCGAAAGCGGCGTGGCCGTAATCATGGTCTCGTCGGAAATGCCCGAATTGCTGGGCATGAGCGATCGGATTTTGGTGATGCACGAAGGACATTTGGCCGCCGAATTCAATCGCGGCGAAGCCACTCAAGAAAAAATTCTGGCAGCCGCAATGGGAGTCAATTAACATGGCGCGAGCAGGTACTCCATCGGATTTGGCTAAATCACGAGCGCAGTTGTTTGGCATGACGCCGGCCAGTTTCATCGCGCGCTTTGGCGCATTGTTCGGGCTGATCGGTCTGGTCGTCTTTCTGGGGCTGACCTCCAAGGTATTCCTGACGCCGGACAATCTGGCGAACGTCGTGCGACAGGCGACGGTGAATTCATTGCTGGCCGTCGGGTTGCTGCTGGCGATCATCACCGCCGGGATCGATCTGTCGGTCGGGTCGGTGCTGGGCGTCTCGATGAGCCTGCTGGCGCTGATGGCGATCAAGTGGGGCGTCAATCCCTTTATTGCGATGATCGCGTGTCTGGCGATGGGGACGTTGTGGGGCTGGATCAACGGTATCCTGTTGACCAAGCTGCACTTGCCACATCCGTTCATCTCGACCCTGGGCACGATGAACGTGGCGCGCGGCATGGCGCTGATCATCACCGGCGCGTCGCCCATCTCCGGGTTCGATCGGGCCGGGGCGGGCGTGGTGCAGTTCATGGGCGCAGGCTCGATCGGGCCGTTCCCGGTGTCGCTGTTCGTCGTCGTGATCGTCTACGTGATCTTCCACGTCATGCTGTCGAACACATCGCTGGGCCGCCACATTTACGCGGTCGGCGGCAACACGGCGGCGGCGCGTTTGTCCGGCATCAACGTGTCGCGCACGCTGATCATCGTCTATAGCCTCAGCGGGTTCATGGCCGGTCTGGCGGCGTTGATGCTGGCGGGCCGCACGAACTCCGGCTTCCCGACGGCGGGCACCGGCTACGAGTTGGACGCCATCGCGGCAGTGATCATCGGCGGCGCGAGTTTCTCCGGCGGATCGGGCACGATCGCGGGTACGGCGATCGGCGTGCTGACGATTGCGGTCTTGCGCAATGGCCTGGTGCTGTTGAACGTCCCGACGGAATGGCAGACGGTCGCGATCGGGTTGGTGATCATCGGCGCGGTGTTTGTCGATGTGCTGCGCCAACGCGCCAGAAAATAAGGGTGAAGCATTCCGCCCAGCGCGCCCCCGCTTCGCGGACAGGGCGTGAGCGGAAACTCGCGCTTTTTGCGAGTTGAAGTCGAAGAATGCGGGTTACGCTGAAAATCGCAGCGGTTCACGATAACCGCATCCTTCGACTCCGTTCTGCAAAAAGCGCGCAGAACTTCGCTCAGGATGCTTTCGTGAT
>JACRBO010000055.1 GCA_016219235.1 Chloroflexota bacterium | reverse complement strand
GCGTGCGTGCCTACAAGCCCTTTACGGAAACGCTGCACGATGCGGTCGTCATTCTCACCTTGCCGCAGCAGACTACTTATGGCGGGAGCACGCAGATGGTCTTCGTCGCTCCGCCGTCCGCGCGGCCTGGCAATGACAATCCGGGCGAACGCTGGCCGCAGAAAAATCAGGTCGTGTGGAAGTTGGGCGAATTCGCCTCGGGCCAATCGTTCGATGCGTACACGCACGCAACGTATCGCTGGGGCTTGCCCGCGCACCTGATGACCGAAGTGAGCGTCCGATTGGTCGCGCGCAACTTCCCCGATCCCGATGTGAATCTGGACACGTACTGGAATTTCGTGCCGACGGCGATCACGGATCAGCACAACTTAAGCGCGGATCAGATCACGGCGACGTTGTTCGTCGATCCAGAATTATTGGATATGTATCAAGATGCGCTGGCGCAGGGCTTCAAATTCTATGGCACAGCGTATACGCAGACGTTGAACACGGGCGTGAGCAGCCTCGATCTGGTATTGATCGATCCACAGCGGCCCGGCGAAGTGGTGATGGTGCGGCGCGTGAACGATCGGCGCGTCACGCTGCACACCACGCCGACGACACTGTCGGCGTACACTCGCACCGGCGGTTGGTCGCGCAGCCTGGAAACCGGCGCGTGGACCTACTGGGGCGATTGGAATGCGGGCAACGCGCCGATGCTCACCAACGTCGCGCAGCAACCGTGCGGGCCAGACGGCCAATGCGCTAACCCTTCGTGGGGCCTGTGCTTCCGCAACTGTTTATTGGGCAACTTGCCGAACTGGCTGCTGGGCAAATATCTGAGTTGGTTCGGCGACGCGCAAAGCCTGCAAGCGTGCAGTGATTGCGCGTCGTATGGCGGCGTTGCCGAATGCCGATCGTGCGCGGCGGCCCTGGCGGAAAAAGCCGCCGACCTGGAAGGCATCGGCATAGGGCTGGATGTGCTCAACTGCGCCGACGAATGCAACGATCCCAATCAACGCGACAAATATGTGTGCAGCCAGGATCGCGTGGAGTGCGGGCAGTTCGGCCTGTATGGGGCGATGGGTATCAACGTGCGACGGCGTTACACCTGCGACAGCCGAAATTGCACATTCCTGTGGGGCTTTGAAGATGTGCCGTGTGCCATGAGCGAAAGCTGCGACGAATGCTGCACCGGCAAAGACTGCGATCCGCCGCCTCCGCCGCCCGGCCTGAAGATCGAAATTCGCACGGCCCACGATCCCAATGCGTTGTACGGGCCTAATCGCGCCGCGCCTGGCGAGTGGATCACTTACACCGTCGAGTACGAGAATCTGGGCGAGGGCACGGCCTATGGCGTCTACGTGATCGATCAACTGCCGGCCTCTCTCGATAGAACATCGCTTCAGATCAACGACGGTGGCGCGCATCTTACAAATCCCGATCGAATCGTGTGGCCCATCGGGACCGTGATCTCGCACACGGGCGGCAGCCTGAGTTTCAGCGCGCGCGTGTCGGCGGACACGCTTAGCGGGACGGTGTTGATCAATCGGGCGACGGTCTATTTCCCCAGCGTGCCGGAAACCACGCCGACGAACGACATCGTCACGTTGATCGAAACCGTGTCGGCGCAGCAGCAGCAGATCGAAGCGCGCGGCGGCGTGCCCGTCACCTTCACGCTGCACGGCTCATCGGGTTCGGCGCAGCCGTTGATCTATCATGTGATCGAGTCACCGCGCTACGGCGTGCTGAGCGGTCTCGCGCCGACGCTGACCTATACGCCCGCACTGAGTTTCGAGGGGCTGGATCGCTTGACGTTTACGGCCAGTGATGGCGTCGACGAAAGTTCACCGGCTGAGGTCATCATCGCCGTGCAGCCGGGCAACGACCCCACGCCGCCGAAAGTGATCGCCACCGAGCCGATCAGCCGCGCGCAGAAAGTGCCGGTGTATCTGACCCCGACCGTGATCGGCGGGCCGTATCTGCCGACGATCTGGCTGCAATTCTCAAAGCCCATCAGCGCCACGACGATCACGACCCAGACCGTGTACGTGATCGATCAGCAGGGACATCGGTTAAGTGGCCTCGTCGTCTACGATGTCGCGCAACGGGCCGCCCGCTTCGCGCCGCTGGAGCCGCTGCGTCGCATGCAGACGTATACAGCCACAGTCACGACCAGTGTGCAGGATGCCATCGGGCATGCGCTGGCCGCCAGTTACACATGGCGATTTGAAACGGAGTACTTCAGCCTGTATCTGCCGCTGTTGAGGAAGTAACTGCTCAGCCTCACCCCCCGGCCCCCTCTCCCGAAATCAGAAAACGATTTCGGGAGAGGGGGAGCGGCCATCTCCCCTTTCTTGAGAATCGAGGAAGTCATGAGTAACGAGTAAGCCGCAGCGAGGACATAAACTGCGCTTTTTCGTCCGCGAACCCTGGCACTGCCCGCCAGGGCAAGTGTCCCGCGAATCTCCGCGAATAATTCGCGGAGATTCGCGGATCAGAGTCTTTCCCCAATTTGTGACCGTGGGCAGTATATGACACTCCATGTCCTTTGCGTTTTCCGTGGTTCATTGCCTGCCCATTGATCATTCCCCCGCATTCATGCGATAATGCGCCCATGAGCCAGCGTTCCCCGCTCGTCAATCGCATCTCTGGCAAGATCGCGCAGGCCATCGCCATTCGCTGGCGGCACTTCAAGAAGTACCAGATCGACGGCGAATGGGCGGGCCTGAAACTGGTGCGCCGCGTGTGGCAGGTGCGCCCGTTGGGCCGACTCGGTATCGCCGTGCTGGTCGTCGGATCGATCGTGGCCGCCACGCAGATTGAGGCGCGCGCCGCGCAGCCGCTCGGCGCGGATGTGGCCCTGCCCGAATCCGTGACCATCGCCGGTGCGGCGCTGTTTGCGCTGGGCTGGGCGTTTGCGTTGAGCGCGGCGATCAGTCTGCCGCTGTGGGGCTACTTCATCGTCGCGGCGTATCTGAGTTGGCACGGCCTGTTTATCGGCGGCGCGCTTGCAGGCACGCCCCTCTTCGCTTTGCCCACGCTGTGGCTGCTGCTGATCGGTTGGCGCGTGGCGCGCACTCAATCGGTTCAAGTCACGCCGCCCGCAACGGCGGCGACAGTACAAGTCGCGCCGCCTCGGCCTGCCCACAAACATTGGCGCATATGGTTGCTCGTCATGTGCTTTGGCGCGGCCTACCTCACTTACGGCGCTTTCAGGTTACGCCTCATCTTCACTGGCGAGTGGGAAATCTTCGCGCCGATCACACTGGGCTTGATCTATTTTGCCGCGCTGGCCAATCGATACACGTTGAGAGTTGTTTCATCCACTTCAGAAAAACCAGCCTCACGCAAAGCCCCAAAGCAGCAAAGTAAGAACCCATTTCTTAGCGGCTTTGCGGCTTTGCGTGAGACCTTCTTCGTTGAGGCTGGTTCTCAGTTGCCGCCCAAAGCCGATCGGGTTTTCTGGGGGACGCTAATCGTGATCGGCGTGTTCTTTGTGCTCGGCATCAGTCGTGATCCCGTCAAAGCGGGCAGCACCACGCTGCTGGCGATGCGGGGCCTGCTGGGCATCGTCGATC
Source organism: Chloroflexota bacterium (assembly GCA_016219235.1). Next base: position 960 of record JACRBO010000055.1, on the reverse strand, counting down.
TGTTCTGGCTGTGGCTGGGCGCGGGTTTGTTTCAGGGCGCGATCGGGCTGGGCAAGTGGGTCACGAAAGAGAGCGTGTCGTTTCTATCGGCCCGCGTGACGCGCAGTGTGTTTCCACTAATCTGGATCGGTGTGGGCGTCTTTAGCTGGATCGCCACGCACGATCTATCGATGGAGACCGCCGTCTTTGCACACAACCTCGGCCTGAGCGCGTGGGTGAACACGTGGACTGATCCCGATTACTGGGGCGTGTACTATCAATTCTTCGCCAGCGTCGTGGCCGTGATCCTGTTGATCATCTTCGCAGTCCGGCGGCGCTGGACCAACGATAAACTCGCATGGCTCAGCGGTTTGTGGCTGGCCGCGTACATCGGCGTAGTCGGGTTCTACGCCAACTTCGAAGCCTTTGGCACACTGGAGACCGATGCGGCTGCGCCGCTGGCCTTCTGGACCGGCTTCACGCTGATCGGCGGCCTGGTGTGGGAGATGGCGAAGAGCAACGCCGATTGGTCGAAGGCCGCCGATGACCGCATCCTCGCGCTCATCGCGTGGCTGCTGTTGATGTTGAGCGTGTGCGTGGTGACGCTGGGCGCAGGTCTGCCCGAACTGGTCATGGAGTACACACTGTACTCGTTCTTCGGTGTGATCTATCTGGGCCTGCCGCTGGTGGCCTATGACTTTGTATGCGAACGCAAAGGTTACAAGGCGCTGTCGATGTGGAACTTGTTGGCGCTGTTCGTCATCGGCGTGATAAGCGCGAGCCTTGTGTTAGGGATCGAGCCGTATGCGGGCGCACACTTTTTGATCGCGCCGATCGTCTGGGCGATAAGTCTGGCTGTGTGGGGCAAGCGGCTGGCCCGATTGACCTCGGCACTCGACGGTCTGGTCGGCGGCGGGGCGTTGGCGCTGGGCTTCGTCACGTTTTGGATGTCGCCGCAGATTTTGCCGGTGCCGTTCTTCT
>JACRBO010000383.1 GCA_016219235.1 Chloroflexota bacterium | reverse complement strand
TTTTCAATGCTGGTCTGATACGACGACGACACTGCGCCGCCAAACACTTCCCAGGTGAACTCATAACCCTTACCGCGGGTCGGTTCGATGCGCATGTGCACTTCACCGAACTGGCCGGAGCCGCCCGTCTGCTTCTTGTGGCGGTGCATGGCGTTGAACGAGCGCGTAATGGTCTCGCGATACGGAATCCGGCGCGGCACCGACACCAGATCGACACCGAACTTGGTCTTGGACCGCCGCACGGCCACGTCGATATGGCTGTCGCCCAGACCTTCCAGCACGGTCTGCTTGGTGCTGGGATCGTTGAACCAGTGCAACGTCGGATCTTCTTCGACGAGTCGCGACAGGGTGGGACCCATCTTGGCAGAGTCGGCGGCCGTCTTCGGCTCGATGGCGATCGAGACCAGCGCGCGCGGATACGTGGCGGGCGTAAAGCTCAACGGATGCGCCTTGTCGCTGCACAACGTATCGCCGGTGCCGGTGGCGGTGAGTTTGGCCACCGTGCCAATGTCGCCAGCTTTGATAGCTGCGACGGGAATTTGCTCTTTGCCGCGCATGACGTAGACCTGGCCCAGGCGCTCTTCGGCGTTCTTGTTGGAGTTGAAGACGCGCGAGTCGGAGGTGAGGGTGCCGCTGAAGACGCGGAAGAAGGTCTGCTTGCCCACGAACGGGTCAGCGGTGGTCTTGAAGACCAGCGCGCCCAACTGTCCCGCGGGATCCGGCGCGACCATTACTTCGGCCTGTGAGTTGGAGTTCTTAGCGGCTTCCGGCCCGACATCGGCGGGCGAGGGCGCAAAGGCAACCAGGGTATCCAGCAGGGCGCTGACACCCAGGTTGGCCGTGCCCGCGGCGCACAGCACCGGCACCAGCGTGCCTTTGCCGATCGCCACCCGGAGACCGTGCTTGATTTCATCGACGGTCAATTCCTGCCCGTCGAGATATTTCATGATCAGTTCGTCGTCGCCTTCGGCGGCGGCTTCCATCAATTTGACCCGCGCTTCTTCGGCATCACCTTTCAAAGCGGCGGGTATGTCAACCAGCTCGCCTTTAGCGCCTTTGCGGGCCTTCATGGCGATGAGGTCGATGACGCCTTCAAAGCTGGCCTGGCTGCCGATGGGCAGTTGCAACGGCACGAAGGTCCCGCCCAGGGTGCTGCCCAGCGAGTCCAGCACACGCTGGAAGTTGGCGTTTTCGCGATCCATCTTGTTGATCAAAATGAAGCGCGGCAAATTGCGCTCGCCGCAGTAAGCCCAGGACAGTTCCGAGCCGACTTCGACGCCGGCCACGCTATCCACCAGGATGACGGCCGATTCCACCACACGCACTGCGCCTTTCACCTCGCCGGCAAAATCGGTGAAGCCCGGCGTGTCGAGGATGTTGAGCTTGTGGCCCTGATACTCGATCGGCAGCAACGAGGTGGTGAGCGAAATGTGACGGCGAACTTCTTCGTCGTCAAAGTCCGAAACGGTCGAGCCGTCTTCGACCCGGCCCTGGCGCGTAATCGCGCCGGAACTGAATAACATCGCTTCACCCAGGCTCGTCTTGCCGGAAGAGCCGTGGCCTAGCAAGGCAACGTTACGCAGCGCGGTTGTGGCGTAATCTTTCATCAAACCTCCAGAGGGTATGGAAAAATCGCCCCGGTATTGTAAGCAGGCCGGGGGTAAATGTCAACGTGGGATTGACTGCCTATGCTCATCCATCCAGCTGCTAAGGTTAAGTGGAGTGTAGTCTCATTCGTCGCGTAGAAATCTAGCAGGCGAGCGATTTTACCACGTTCGTGCTGATTCTGCATAGCGCGATTAAATCGTCAGCGCCCGAAGCGGCCCATGAGCTGCGCGCGGCCCACGATGTGATCGCGCAGCGCCTGCTCGATGTCGCTCCGGGACGCGCCCGCCGGTAGATTGAGGGTGGCTACGTCCAGCGCATATAGTTTGAAGAAGTAACGATGCGCGCCGCCGGGCGGCGGGCAGGGACCGCGATAGCCGCTCGAGCCGAAACCGTTCTGGCCCCCCACACCGATCGTGTTGGTGCCGGCCGGGAGTTGTCGCGTTTCGGCGGGCAGGTTGAACAACACCCAGTGCGTGAATGTGCCGCCGGGCGCGTCGGGGTCGTCCATGATCAATGCAAAGCTTTGCGTTGTTGCGGGCGGCATTTGCCAATTCAGTTCTGGCGAAACATCGTCGCCATGACATGTATATAGATCGGGGACGGTGGCTCCGTCAGCGAACGCGGGCGAAGCCACCTGGAACGTTGGCGCGCTGCTGCCCAATTCAACGGCAGGGCTGCACGCCAACAACAGCAGTGCAAGGCTGAGGCAAAACACAAGGCGCATAGGTCAGTTGTCCTTTTTAGATGATCGAAGCATGGGGCTGGCGGCGCACAAACTGGCCGCTGCCCGCCCGACCAAGCCACTGGCCGTCATCGACGAGCAGTTCGCCGCGGCGTATAACCTTGATCGGCCAGCCCGTCGTCTCCCAGCCTTCAAACAGGCTGTAATCCACGCGCTGATACGATGTGGCTACGCCATACGTCTTCTTGATCGATGGATCCCAGATCAAGAGATCGGCGTCGGCGCCAACTGCGATCGTGCCCTTGCGCGGATACATGCCGAAAACTTTAGCCGGATTCGTCGCGGTGACCTCCACAAACCGATTGGCCGTCAGCTGCCCCTTCGCGACCCCTTCGCTCCACAAAATGATCATCCGATCGCCGAGGCCGGGCAGGCCGTTGGGAATCTTCGTGAAATTATCGCGGCCCAGTTCCTTGCCGGGGCGCTGATAGGGTACACCCTCATACTCGAATGGTTTTGTGCCATCGAACAGGAACGGACAGTGATCGGTCGAGATGATTTGCAGATCGTTGGTTTGCAATGCGCGCCAGATCGCGGCATTATCGCGCTTCGATCGAATCGGCGGCGAGCACACGAACTTCGCGCCGTCGGATCGAGCGAGATCGTCTTCCGTGAAGAACAAATACTGCGTACAGGTCTCGCCCATCACGGGCAGGCCATGCTGCCGCCCGTAGCGCAGTTGATCGACTGCGCCCTCGCACGTCATGTGCACCACGTACAGCGGCGCATGCGCCACACCTGCCAGCGCGATGGCGCGCAGTGTCGCTTCGGTTTCCAGCCAAGCCGGTCGAGTGCGAGCGTGCCACGGCGGGGTCAGATCGCCGCGCGCCACCGTGTCCTTGATCAAGATGTCGATCGCATCGCCGTTCTCGGCGTGCACCATCGTCAGGATGCCATGCTCGCCGGCTTTTTGCATGGCGCGAAACAGGCCCGTGTCGTCGATCTGCAGGCGGCCTTTGTAGGCCATCAACGCCTTGATGCTGGTCACGCCTTCATTCACGATCGATGGAATTTCATCGACGATGGCATCGGTCACTTCCACCAGATTCGCGTGATAGGCATAATCGATCACGGCGCGGCGTTCAGCCTTGCGGTGCCACGCCTCGATGCCTGAGCGCAGCGACTTGCCCTTTTCGGGAATGGCAAAATCGATGTGGGTGGTCGTGCCGCCAAAGGCCGCGGCTTTGTGGCCGGTGTAGAAATCGTCCGACGATTCCGTCGCGCCGACGTTGAGTTCCAGGTGCGTATGCACATCGATGCCGCCGGGCAGTACGTATTTGCACGCCGCGTCGATGACGCGCGCGCCCTCCGTTTCCAGGCCCTCGCCGATGACGGCGATCTTCTCACCATCGATCAGGATGTCGGCCTGGTAAGTGTCGCTGGCGGTGATGAGGGTTCCATTCTTGATGACGGTGGGCATGGTGATCCTCGTGGAAGAGTAATTGGTGATCGGTCAATTGGTAACTGGTGATCGGTCAACTGGTTGCGCGACATCTACCTGACCAATCAACTTAGTCGACCAGTTACCAGTTGACCGATTACCAGTTGACTATGCGTTTTGCAGCGCCTTGAACCCGTCATACACGCCCTTGATCAGACCGCCGTAATGTTCGGGCTGGCCGGGGCCGTTGTAGATGCGGGCAAAGGCGACGAAGTCCTGGGCTTGCAACGCTTTAACTTGCCGCGGATCGTTCTTCACAAAGTTGAAGAAACCGAGCAATTGAAAACGCTCGTCGGCGCTGAAGGCGTCGAACATCGCATCGACGGTATCGTAGCCGATGGCGCGATGATTCGAGCCGAGGATTTGCACCAGCCCCATGCTGATCGATTTTTTGGCGGCCTGATCGTCCACTGTGCGAGCGTGCGCCAGGGCAGCCCACTCGCTGGCCTGATTGGCGTGCACATCCTGCCAGGGGGCGTTCGCCTGCGTGCGAAACTTGTGGCCGCGCCACGTCACGGTTTGATCGAATTGAAAGAACTGCTGATAAGTGGCGGCGTTGGCTTTGCCCCAGTTAAACCAGAAGAGGTGATTCTCGAAGCGGATGACCATGCGACCATCCGGGCCGAGGCCGCTGCCGCCCGATTCGATCGCGACGACGGCGACGGCCGCACCGGGATCGACGCCGATCTTGTTCGCGAGTGGTTCGAGCAGGCCGCCATACTTATTCCAGATACGGGCGGCAGTGAAAGCAGCCTGTGGCGCGCCGCCGGGCGCGATGCGTCGTTGGGCCGGTGGCAGCGACAGAGCTTGCAGTTCAGCCAACGTCAGCGGCGAGTTGCGCGGCACGTCGAATGGTTCGTCGGGCTTTACCGGATCGATCGGGTTGACGATATCCGTAAACTGCGCGGACACGTACACACGCGCGACGAACCAATCCTCGATCGTGCCGATGAGTTCCAGTCGTTGAGACTGGGCAAAATCGCCGACATCGGTACTGGGATCGGTGCGCGGGGCCGATCGGACGTTGATGGTCTCCCAGTTGTCTTTGGGCTTGAGGTGTTGATCGATCGTTTCGGCCACGCTCATCGCCACGTAGACTCGGGCGGTGTGCCACTCGCCGCCCTGAGCATCGAGTTCGAGGCGCGCGCCTTCATTTAACGAGCCAACTTTCGTGGCGGGATCGATCTGCGGGGCAAGCCGGACGGTGACGCCGCCTGAGCCGGCCTGCGGTGTGACGAGCATCGGGTTGGTCATGATTTCTCCTTGAATCTAAGGCTTTGCAGTCCGTTCGCGCATGAACAGCAGCAGATCGAGATCGCCGGGCGAGTGACCTTCGGCGGTTAGCGCTACGGCGGCTTCGGCTCTGAACTGCGTGCCGTGATTGACGACGTGCGCCAGCAACTGCCATAGCGTGTTTGAATATGGCGCACCTTTGGTCGTTTTGTATTCAACTGATTGCGCCAGTTGATCGTCGCTGAGTGTTGATAAGAATGCGCGCATGGCGGTTTCTTCTTCAGCCCAGCGAGCGCGCAGTGCGTCGAGTGTGGGGAAGTCGCTGTCAGTGGGCAGGGCGGCCGGTGAGATGCCGGACTGACAACGCAGTCGCCAGACGATTTCGGCGGCCAGCACGTGACCCAACGCACCACGCACGCCGCCGTGACTTAAGCCGTGGGGCGCGATAAATTGATCGGGCGTCAGATGCGCGGCGGCTTGCAGCACGCGCGCGTTAGCCCAGTAGTTGTAGTCGAAGAGGAGTTGGATGTCGGATTGTTTCATGTGTGATCTTCTGGGCAATCGCCATCGGCTAGAAGCCGACGGCTACCAGGTATCAAGCCCGCGCCGCGGGCTTGTGTGAGTGACTTACGGCAGCAATGCCTCTGTCGTGGGCGCGCCATTTTCATCCCACTTGCGCAGGGCGTAGTAGTCTTTCAGCATCAAGTCCATATCGGGCAGCACGCCGGCCGCCGAACCTGTGGGACGCGGCTCGGTCGTGAGGCGGATGGGCAGAACGTCGTCTTTCGCCGTGATGCCCAATCGGTTGTTGATCTGCCGCTTGAAGTTGAACAGGCGCGCACCGGCGTCGAGCACATCCTGCCCGGTCCAATTCCAGCCCAGTGCTGTGTTGACCAACTCGGCTGTCTGCGCGGGCGTGACTGACCCTTTGATGATGAATTTGCACAGGCCCAACGGGTTGTACGTCGTCATGAAATTTTGAAAATCAACGGCCTGTGCCGCGCCTAACGTCGAATCGAAACGCTTCTTCTCCACCCAGCCTTGCGCGTCGCCCGCTTGCCAACCCGGCCACTCCAGGCCGTTGCCGCGCCAGTACGAGATCGCTTCGAGGTGGCAGCCGCCGCGACTGGCCGTG
>JACRBO010000382.1 GCA_016219235.1 Chloroflexota bacterium | reverse complement strand
GGCTGAAGCCTCGATTCCAGTTTTCCCTTAAGCAAATTCGAACGGCAGCGCAACAACCTGCGCATTGACCGTCCGGTCACCGCTGCGCGATTCTACCACCGGTGGTTCTTGCCCTTGCGTTTTCAGATAACCCAGCCCGATCCAACCCAGGCGCGGCGAGTGAACCACGCTCGTCACCAGGCCCGCTGCATGGCCGTCAACGAACAAGGCCGACGGCAGCGCAACCTCAGCTTCAAAACGCAGTCCAACCAGATGTTTCGCCAGACGCTGGCGGCTTTCCAGCCGCGCGATGATTTCCTGTCCGGTGTAACAGCCCTTGGTGAAACTCACCTCCGGCCACAAATTGGCTTCCAATGGAATGTACTCGTCGCCCAATTCACGCCCGAATTCCGGCCGGCCTGCTTCCACGCGCAGCACCTGATACGCCGCTTCGCCGCTGGGCGTCACGCCCGCGTCGATCAACGCTTGCCAGACGATCGGCTGCGCGGCGCGATCGAAGATCAGGTGAAAACCCCCGCCCCCGATCGGATCTGCGCGCGCGATCAAGATCGATGCGTCTGCGACGGAAACTTCGCGCCAGTGGTGCAACACCAAATCACCAGCATCTACACCGCTGATTTGCTGAATCGCTTGACTCGCTTCAACGCCGTACAGCGAAATCATCGCCGTCTCATCAGTGACATCTTTGATCTGCACGTCGTCATTGAAGAAGATGTACTTGCGCAGCCACTGAAAAACCCGCATCTGATTGCCGCGCGAGGTGATCATCAAGGTCTCGTTATCACGCGCATACACCAGCGTGCGATCGATGATGCGGGCGATCGGGGTGAGGAACACCGTCGCCGCGCCCTGCCCCGGCTGCAACCTCGCCACGTCGTTCGTGGACATGCGATGCAAGAAGTCCAGCCGCGATGTGCCCGTAAACGTCAGCCGTCCCCACACCGCCGCATCGATCATCACACTGCCCGTCTGCGCCGCCGCATATTCCACTTCAAGGTTCGTCGCCAACTCTGTCGCCATCTTTCACCTGCCCATTCCTTGTTTGCATTCATTATGCATTGTGCATTGTGCATTATGAATTATGCATTGCTTGTCTTCCGCCACGCCTCGATCTGCTCGGCATGCTCGACGTAGTGCTCATACGAATCACCCGCGAGGTAACGCTCGAACGGCTCGCCCTGCATCCACTTGAAGCGCTTCGGCTCAAACAGATCCTTCTCCGACCAATTCTCCAGCCGCGCCAGAATCTGATGGTAACTCGCGTCGAGGTCTTCCCAGACCTGATCGAACGGGCGATCCTTCATCTCGCGATACCACTGCGCATTCAGTTTATCCACCGTCGTACCTGGCCCGGTTGCTTCAGGCACGACTCCGCGCTCGGCTTTGAACATGGTGGCAATCAGGCGCGTCTGCCAGGCCGCGATGTGCGCCAGAATGTCCTTAACCGACCACTCGCCCACGACGCCGGGCGTGTGCAGCTGCTCTTCACTCAATCCGTCCAGCGAAGCCTGCAACCGCGCCCAATCGGTTTCGATGCGCTGAATCAATTCTTGTTTGTTCATGTTGCTCCTTAGGCCTGATCACCGCCCAATTGTTCATTGGTCATTGTTAATTGTTCATTGTTTTTCGTCAACATTCCCAGCAGCGCGCCGATCAAGATCAGGCCGCCGCCCACGAAGAACGATGCGCCCAGCACTTGCCCGCGAAAGATCGCGCTGAGGGCGGTGCCCACCACCGGTTGCGCAAAGAAGAACAACGACACGCTGGCCGCATCCAGTAGTTCAAACGACTTGTTCCACAGGAAGAATGCGATCGCTGTAGAGCCGACGCCAACGTACAGAATGCCCGCCATGACCGGCCACGTGATGATGCCGATGGCCTGCGTCTGCAACTCGATCGCAGCGACGGGCGCAACGATCGGCACACCGAACGCCGTCACGGCCAGCGTCACCGCCAGCGCGGAATACGTGCGCGTGTGAATCTTGACCATGACCGAGTATAACGCCCAACTTATCGCGGCCACGATCAAAAAGAAGTTGCCCAGCAGCGGATCGGCCGCTTCCACGGTGGCGGGTTGATCGACCAGCAGCGTCACCACCAGCACCCCGACCGTCGCCAGCGCCAATCCCAGCCATTGCCGCCCGGACGCGCGCTCGCGCAAGATCAGCCACGCAAACACCACGATGAAGGCCGGCGTCGCACTGGTGATCAACGCGCCCGCGGCCGCCGTGCTCAATTTTGTGCCCGCGAACTGCGCCAGCAGCGAGACGCCAAAACCAACGAGGGCCGTCAGGGCCAGCTGCGGCCAATCGGGCCGTCTGATGCCGCGATCGCGCGTGATGGCGAACGCTGCTCCTAATACCGGCAGCGCCACCACATATCGAATCAACACAAACGTCGCCGGCGGGATCACATCCAGCACGGCGTCGCTTACCACGTACATGCCGCCCCAGATCGAGGTGGCGATCAGCGCGCTCAACGCGCCAGCCAGTTTACGATTCATGGTTGGATTGTATCACTGAACGCACAAAGTCCGACCTTCGCGACGCGTTTTACGCGGGCGAAAATCGGACTTTGAATCAGGCGAAAGCGATCGAGTTAAATGCCAGCCGCCGCCACCAACACGACCGCCGCTAACAAGACAGCCATAAACAGTGGGAACAGCAGGAACAGGCTGTACGTTTTAGTGTCGTACTTCAAATGCATGAAGAACATCATGACCAATAGCGCCTTGGCCGCAGCCAGTGCCAGCAGCACGATGACGGCCAACGTCCGGTCGGTGATGTAGGACGTGATCACCACCTCGATGCCCGTGACGACGGCCAGCGCCAGAAAAACGCCGAGGTAAGTCCTGGCTGGAACATGTTTGGTGACGTGCTTCGATTCAGTGCTCATAACTCGTCCCCCGCATAGAGAGTTAGATCAGGTAGATAATCGTGAACAGCAAAATCCACACGACATCGACGAAGTGCCAGTACAAACCGAACAATTCGACGCCCATGTAGTTGCTCTGGCCGAAGCCGCCGCGCGCGGCGCGCAGCATCACAAACACGCCCCACAGCACCCCGATGATCACGTGCAACCCGTGGAAGCCCGTCAGCGTAAAGAACACGTTGCCGGCCAGATCGGAACTGAGCGTGTGGCCTTCGGTGCCGAGCTTGCCATATTCAAACGCCTGGATGCTGACGAAGATCGTGCCCAGCACCACGGTCGCGAGCATCCACAGCGTGAGGTTGCGCCGGTTGCCCTGCTGCGCCGCCGAGACCGCCAGCACCACCATGAGACTGCTGGTCAACAGGATAAAGGTGTTGACCGCCGTCAGCGGAATATCCAGCGCATGATGGAATTCGGTCCAACTGGCCTGGCCGCGATAGGCCAGGTACATGCCGATCAGCGCCATGAAGAACATCACTTCCGAGGCGAGGAACAGCCATACGCCGAACTTGCGATTATCCACGCCCGCTATCGAGCCGGCTTCGGTCAACGCGTGATCTTGAGTCGTCGCGCCATCACTCATCGAATCTCTCCTCCATGCAGAGCAGAGCGGGCTCCCATGCCCGCGTACCCGGCGGCGTGGGAGCCGCCTCTGCTGGCATTCAACATTCACCTTGAACTACCGGCTAAACAACCGCACCACTTCGGGCCACACCGCCGCCGTCACGCCCCCCGCGATCAGCAGCGTCAGGCCCGTGGCCGCAATTTTCCAGTAGGTCTCTTCGCGCGCCGACAACGGT
>JACRBO010000372.1 GCA_016219235.1 Chloroflexota bacterium | reverse complement strand
TTGCTGGCGTGCTCGATCCCTCTCATTTCGTCAATTCCGCCGTTTCGATCACTTTGCCAACCGCAGCTGCTGAATTGCAATCTCGACGATGGCGCTGGCAACGAACAGGCTGCTGATCGAATACAGATCAGTGAGCAATCGCTCTGCATCACTCAACAAAATAACACCGTGGTGATAGGCACGCACGACTACGCCCAACGAACCCACGGGAGTGAATCCTAAACGTCTGGCCGCGTCGCGTGCCGCCAGGTCATCGGTCAACAGGAGCGATACACCCAGTTGTTGACAGAGGAATAGACACTCTTGTTCACCAGGGTGTAGCGAGGTCAAATTCTTTGTTTGCACGAATTGAGCAACTTTGGCGGGGAGAAGGGAATGGCGGGTTAGTTGAAGAGTGGCAAAACCACCAGTAGAGGCCCGTCCTTGCTCAACTGTCTCTGCCCATACGGCCTGCGGCACATGCAAGCTTTCGAAAATAGTGAGGACGTGCAGCGCATCAATCTCGGTGAGGTGAATCAACGGCCCGGCATCGGTTACGGCTGCGGCTGCTGCATGGCCCATGCCAGATCCTCCATCATTGCTTGATGCTGACGTTCGGCCAATTCCACCCAATCAATGCCCGCTGACACGATGGCTTCATCGCGCGTCATTTCGCCGCGCAGATAACGGCCCAGGGCGCGCTCCCGCCACAGGTGTCGAAGACCGGTTTCAAACGCCAGTGTCATAACCTCAGATTCCGACTTATGCGTCTCACGCGCCAGGGCCTCAAGATAATTGATTACGGTAGACATGCCGGACCTCCTGCCACAATTATACCCGGATCAATTTGTCAGGCCGTTGGCTTCCACTAATTCCAGAAACCGCGCAATCAACTGATTCAGTTGCGACTCCGCTTCATTCAACTGAACTTGCACCTTCGCGGCGACTTCGCCTAGCACATCGCGCTGCCGTGATCGCCCCAGCGCAGTGTCGAGTTTGAGCGACATCATGGCGCTGTGATTCAACTCCGCGACGTCGCCCTTTACGCGCCGGATGGCCGCCACCAGCCGATCGTGTTCCTGGCTTAGCCGCAAAGCGCGTTCTGCCGGTGATTCATGTTGGCTGTCTTCGACGACGTGGAGTTTGCGAAACAGGTCGCGCAAGGCAGCGAGATCGCGTTGGGCATACAGCGCGTTGATGGTCTTCATCTGCTGCTCACGCGCTGACCGATCAAGATCATCGGTTGCCAGATCAGGATGCGTGCGCTTCGCCAACTCGCGATAGATCTGCTTCAGATCGAGGCTGGCCGCGGGGTCGATCGGGTTGTTGGCAGCGGCCCGTTGAGCGGCTTCGGCCTGCTCATAGATTGTGTGCGCGTAGCGCCGTTGATCGCGCAAACGATACTCGACCTCGGCTTCGAGTTGGCCCGGCGAGAGCGCCGATCCGCGCCAGCGCACCAGGTCGATGCGCAGTTTGTACTCCGCAATGTGCAGCTGCGCTTCTTCGAGTTTGGCCTGCAGCGGCCCGACGCGCGCGGTATACAGCGTCTCGAACTCGCTCAGTTCCACCACGAGATCGGCGTGTTCCTGCTCCAGCTGCGCCAGTTGATCGCGCAGCACCTGCACTTCAGTTTCAAGCGACAGCCGATCACTCATCGCTGCTATTCATCCGTTGCCATTCGCTGATTCGTTGATTCGCGCCCATTCGTTGACACCGAGCACCCAAAAGAAACGGCAGCGACCGTGAACCGATCGCTGCCGTGGTCTTCACTTCACTGCGGTTTATTCAGCCAGCGGCAGTGCGCCCAGGTCCGTCTCGACGCTGAGGCCGCCGTCGCCGAGCGGCTCGATCACCGCTTCGATGCGCTCGCGCTTGAAGCCCGTCCCGGCCGGAATCAGCTTGCCGATGATGACGTTTTCCTTCAAGCCTAGCAGATCGTCGCTCTTGCCTTCGATGGCCGCGCCCGCCAACACCTTGATCGTGTGCTGGAACGACGAGGCGCTCAAGAACGAGTCGGTGCTCAGCGCGGCCTTGGTCACGCCCAGCAGCACCGGCACCGCCGACGAGCCGCGCTTGCCCTGCTCGATGAGCTTCGCGTTGATGTCCTGCAGCACCAGCCGGTCGACCAGTTCGCCGGGCAGCAGATCGGCATCGCCGCTGGACACGATCTGCACACGGTTCATCATCTTGCGGATGATGACTTCGTAGTGCTTGTCGTTGATGTTCACGCCCTGCGAGCGGTACACCTTCTGCACTTCGGTCAACAGGTAGAGTTGCGTGGCATCGCGGCCCAGAATGCGCAAGATGCGATGCGGGTTTAGTGCGCCTTCACTGAGCTGCTGGCCGGCCGCCACTTCCTGGCCGTCTTCCACCAGCAAACGCGCCGCCACGGGCACTTCATATTCGCGCTCATCGACAATTTCATACACCACCGCCAACGGCTTGTTCTTGCGCATCGATACGCGGCCGCCGTGCTTCGCCACGATTTCCTGCTCACCGCGCGTGGCAATCACCTGGCCTTCAGCCACTTCGATGCCGTGCTCGACCTTGAGCGCCCAGTTGCCGGGCACTTCATAATCGTCCTTCACCATCTGCGTCGACGTGACCTTCATCAGGCGCACGCCGCCTTCGCTGCGGACAATCTTGACCGTGCCGTCGATGTCGCTCATGACGGCTTCGCCCTTCGGTTTCTTGCGCGCCTCGAATAGCTCTTCCACGCGCGGCAGACCGTGCGTGATGTCGCCACCCGCCGCCACACCACCGGTGTGGAACGTGCGTAGCGTTAGCTGCGTGCCCGGCTCGCCAATCGACTGGGCAGCCACCGTACCAACGGCCGACCCCAACTCAACTAACGCGCCGCGCCCCAGATCGCGCCCGTAGCACTGCTGGCAGATACCGAAGCGCAGTTCGCACATCATGGGCGAACGGACGTAGACTTCTTCCACGCCCGACTTGTCCACACGTTCTGCTTCGTCTTCGTTTAGGACGTGATTGCGATCGGCGATTAGCTCGCCGGTCTTGGGATTCAATACCGCCGCAGCCAGCGTGCGGCCCACCACACGCGTCATCATGGCCTGGCCGGCCACATCGTCCTTACGGCGAATCCAAATGCCACTCTCGGTGCCGCAGTCTTCCAGATTGATCATCACGTCCTGGGCCACATCCACCAGACGGCGCGTCAGATAACCGGCGTCGGCGGTACGCAGCGCGGTGTCGGCCAGACCCTTACGCGCGCCGTGCGTCGAAATGAAGTATTCGAGCGCCGTCAAGCCTTCGCGGAAGTTTGAGCGAATGGGCAATGGGATGATGCGCCCGGACGGGTCGGCCATCAGGCCGCGCATGCCGGCCAACTGCGCGATGGGTGAGAAGCCGCCCTTCGTCGCGCCAGACATGGCCATGACGCTCAAGTTGTCGTTTGGCCCCAGATTCTTGCGGACCGCATCGGCTACTTGCCCGGTCGCCGATTGCCACAGTTCGATCATGCGATTGTACTGCTCATCCTCGGTCAGCAGCCCGCGCCGGTACTGCCGCTCGACTTCGCTGACCTTCGCCTCGGTATCGCTGACGATCTTGTATTTCGCTTCCGGCACGGTGATGTCTGACACGGCGATCGATGCGCCCGAGCGCGTGGCATACTTGAACCCGATGTTCTTGATCGCGTCCACCAGTTCGGTCGTTTCGTCAAGGCCGATCCACTGATAGCAGCGCGCCACCAGATCGTTCAACTTGCCCTTATCGAACACTTCATTGACGAAGCGCAGTTCCCTGGGCAGAATCATGTTGAACAGCGCACGCCCCACGGTGGTGTCGATCATCTGCTTGCGCGGTTGGTTGTCCACAAACCGATCGTTCTTGCCGCTGTACACGGTCTCGGTCAACAACTTAATCTTGGCGTGAATGCCCAGCTGCCCCAGCGAATACGCCAGTTCCACTTCTTCCAGATCGGCGAAGATACGGCCTTCACCTTTTTGCTTGTCTTCAACCATGGTGAGGTAATACACGCCCAATACCATGTCCTTGGCCGGACCGACGATCGGTTCGCCCGAAGCCGGCTTCAGCAGGTTCTTGGTCGAGATCATCAACTCGCGCGCTTCCTTCACGGCCTGATCGGACAGTGGCACGTGCACGGCCATCTGGTCGCCGTCGAAGTCCGCGTTGAAGGCCGAGCAGACCAGCGGGTGAATCTGGATCGCCTTGCCTTCCACCAGCACCGGCTCAAAAGCCTGAATGCCTAAGCGGTGCAGCGTGGGCGCGCGGTTCAACAACACGGGCCGCTGCTTGATGACTTCTTCCAGCACTTCCCACACTTCCGGCCGTTCGCGCTCGATGATGCGCTTGGCGCCCTTGACGTTGCTGGCGAAGTTGTACTGCACCAGCTTGCTGATGACGAACGGGCGGAATAGTTCCAGCGCCATGGTCTTGGGCAGACCGCATTGATGCAGCTTCAACTTCGGCCCGATCACGATCACCGAGCGGCCCGAGAGTCCACGCGCTTGCCCAGCAGGTTGCGGCGGAAACGGCCCTTCTTGCCCTTGAGCATGTCGCTTAGGGACTTCAGCTCGCGGCGACCACGACGGCTGAGCGCCTTGCCGCGCTGGCTGTTGTCGATCAGGCTGTCGACCGCTTCCTGAAGCATGCGCTTC
>JACRBO010000399.1 GCA_016219235.1 Chloroflexota bacterium | reverse complement strand
TGGCTTTGATCTTAGGGGCGTGCTTGAAGGACAACGTTTAGAGTTGTTGAAGCGTGGTGACAGTGTGTACGTCGTGCCCGCGCAACTCATCTCGCACTTCGGCGATTTTCCCTGCATCGCCATCGGCATGTTGATTGGCGAATGGAACGATGGCACATTCATACCCTCGCACGAATTGATCTCGCGCTTCAGTTCGCAGTTCACCGGGCAGCGTTTTACACTCAACACCGATCACGTCAAGCAGTGGATCACCGGGCAGGACCTGCGCACCGTGACGCCGCCGTACGCTACGGGCAGCATCATTTTGATCGAGGACGAGCAACATCGTTATCTGGGTCGAGGCAAAGTGCTGCGGGAACGCCTGCGCAACCTGCTCTCAAAACGCTAACCCACTAACCAATTTACCATTCTACTTCGCCATCCACGCGTCGATAATCCGCTGCGTCGTGCCGTCATGTTGCATCTCTACCAACGCCCGATTGATTGCCGTCAACAATTGCGCGCTCTCACCCCACACCGCAATCGCAAGCGGATCGTGCGTCACGTATTCGCCAACCTGCAACTGCGGATACGCCTTCGGAATAAGCTGCCGCGCGCTGACTGCATCGACGATGGCCGTATCAACCTGCCCGGTGCTTACCGCCTGCAATGCTTCAGTGGCTGTCGGAAATTGCTTTACCTGAATATTGGCTTGACGCCGTGCCAGATGCCGCGCCGCCGCATCGCCGTCGGAACCAAACTCCACGGCGATAGAAACCTCCGAGGTCGTCGACGACCTCAGAGGTTTGATCAGCACCTGTCCCGCGTCAAAGTATGGTGTCGAATAATCCCACACGTAATCGATGATGGGGTTGACGATCAAGGCCGAGATAGTCGCGTCAGCCTGGCCCACGGCTAACACATCGTACAGGCTGTCCTGACCCGCGATGACGAACTCGGCGCGCAGTCCGCTGCGACGCGCGACCTCATTGGCGATCTCGACGTCGATACCATAGAAATCACCCTGGCTGCCCAGCCCGTCGAACGGCATATACGACGGATCGATCGCAAAGCGGATCACGCCCGATCGCTGCACGCGCGCCCACGCTTCATCCTCGCCCCGATTGAGCCACGCGACCACCTCGGGCGCGAGCCACAGCGCGGCGAACGCCATGACCAAAGCGAGGATAACGTAGTGCGTGGTGCGTGTTCCGTGGTGCGTGTCACTCATCACTCGTCACTCGTCACTGCCGTTTGTCATTTGTCATTGTTCATTGTTAATTGTTTCTGCACTTCCAGATAGATCGGCCCTGGCTGAAAATCCTCTGTCACCCACGTCCAGCCGTCTTGATAGTTGCGCGTGGCGCGCGGATAGCGAAACGCCCACATCGCCAACATCGTCACCCAGTCCGTCTGCTGCGCCCACTCGTAAGCGGCCAGCGTGTATTCGATGCGCTGCGCGGGCTTCACCGCCTGATTCCAGCGCGAACTGTCATTCCAGCCCGCCTCGGTGATGTATACTTGCTTCGCTTCATCACCGTGATCGATCATGATCTGCCGCAGCAACTCCACACGCCGGAAGTTGACGCGCGCTCGATCGGGTAGATCACTCATCGGGAGGGTGAGGCCGTAAGCATGCGCCGCCAGGCCATCGAAATAATCTTCGGCGCCCGCCTCGTACATTTGCTGAAGATAGATCAAATCGTTCAGGCCACGGTCACTGCCGATTGGTTCCATCGTCGGCGCGAGCGCGCCCCCCAGCACGATCACGTCGGGATTCGCCTCTTTCGCACGCTGATAGGCGACCTTCAACAGATCGACATACGCCGCCGCATCGACCCGCCGCATGCCCCACTCAAAACTCAAGTTGGGTTCGTTCCAGATGATGATGTGCTGCACGCGATCTTTGTAACGATCGACGAAGGCATAAACGAAATCGCCGAAGTCGGCGTAGTGATCGCGATCGAGGTAGTTGAAGGTCGTCGGCTGTACGCGCTCATCGGGCCGTGCCCACCACGGCGCCAGACCCAGCCGCGCAATCACGGTCAAGCCTTGTGTGCGCGCGTGATCGATCACTTGATCGGCGTGCGTCCAATCGAACGTCTGCGGATTGTATTGGATATACGCCCACGGGAAGAACTCCACGATCCACGGCGCGCCCAGCTCGCGCACCATTTGCGTTGTGCGCTGAATCTTCCACGGCGCGGCTTCATCAGTGAGGCGCGTATGCATACCTGCTTTAGGGTTGCGCGTCTGCACCGTCTGCACTTCACCGAGAGTCACCAACGGCGCACTCGGTTGAGCGGTTACCCAGCCCCAGACGAAAATAAACAACAGCCAGCGCAGCGCATAAGATAATCGAATCGTTCGTTTCATGGAAAACAAAATTCCCACCGATAACGCGGCCCGCGCCGCCTCTCCGTGGGAATATGAAGTTAAAACGAAAAACTACTCGTCGCCCATGCGCGAAATCTGCTGCAACAGGCCCAGCACGCTGACGCCCACGGCCAGCAGGGCATCCGGCTTCACACGCGACCGGCCCTGCACACCGCCCGACTTTACAAACAGATAGGCCGCGCCCGCGCCCGTCAACGCGCCCAGCACGCCGCCGATCAAGGTCGTGCGCGTCGTCCATTCACCGGGGCGCGCCGCTTCCGTCGAGTCAGAAAATTGCATGGTCATTTTTCATCACCTAATGCCGCAATCTGGCGCACCACGCCGACCAGGCCAACCAACAACGACAGCATCGCCATCGGCGACAGGGCCAGACCTTGCGGCCCGCGTTGTTGATTGCTCTTTAAGGTCTGCTGATCGGCGCGAATGAACAGCCGCGACGCGACCACACCCACCAGCGCGCCGACGAGTCCGCCGCCCACCACCAGGCCCAACACCACTCGATTTGCCTTGTTTTCAGCCGTTTCAGTCATAGCCATCACTCTTTGGAGAATTGACGTTTGAGGTTCTGCCACTGCGCCTTAATTTGCGCGCTGCGCGTCTCCGCAGCGATGAACGGCGCGGCGGCTTTCTCCCCGGTCCGATCGACGATCTCATCCACCTTGCGCAAGCCGCGGTGGGCCGCGTGGAATTTATCGGGCAGCGCGCGCCGCCCCTTGCGCGTCAGCCAGTTCACACCCACCATCACTGCGATGGGCACGAGCAGACACAACAGGCACGGTGTCAGTAGAATAATCAGCGAGACATCACGCAGCGCAGGAATCATTATGGCCTCTCGAATCAACTGCCCCGATTATAACCGCAAGCCCCGCTAACCGCAATTATCCGAGGTCACATTGTCGATCGACAGCGCGGGCCGCCAGAAGAAGAACGTCACGTCCACACGGGTGCAGGTCTGGCCGTCGTGCTGGATGGGATACGTCCGTTGTAAGCCCACACCCGATTGCCGCCGCTCGCTGATGGCCCACAGCCGAAAGTCCGTGCCCGCCACCGAGGCGGTCACCTCGCCGCGCGCCGTCAGGCCGATGGCGAAGAAAAAGAAGCACCCCAGGCACACGACCATCAGCGCCAATCCGATCGGCGCGATCCACTTCAGGCGTTCTCTGGTGCGTGAGGCAACAACGGGGG
>JACRBO010000380.1 GCA_016219235.1 Chloroflexota bacterium | reverse complement strand
CCGCGGTCAGGGCGATGACGGTGAGCAGCACACCGCCGATGCCAAGCAGCAGAACTTTGGTGCCGAGTGTGAGAATTCGTGGATTACGCATACTTTCTGTGCTCCCCTCACGCCGCGGTTTCAGGCGCCAGGCGCGGCTGACCATCTGTAATAGCCGGCTTAGCGGCCGAGGACGCGTCGCCCATGGTCAGGCGCATAATGGCGCGCGACACGCCCAGCGATCGGGCCAATTCGGTGGTGGTCGCTTCCAACACCGCCTGCACATCGCCGGCCGCGCGGATCCGGTTGGTGATCTGGCGGATGCGCTGCTCACGTTGGGCAAAGCGCTCAGTTTCTTCCAACAGACGGGCATTCTCGATGACTTGCCCCACCTGATCGATCAGCGCCTGGGCAAAGGCGATGTCGTCCGATGTCCAATCACGCTGCGCATCCAGCGAATGAATGCCAAATTCACCGATGGTTTCACCGCGGACCTTGAGGGGCAACCGTAGCCCGTGGCCGTCTGGCGCAGCGGTAGGAGCGTTTTGATGGGTCAGCCAGCGGCCGTCGCGCCATTCGCCCTGGATGACATCGGTCGTGCGCGTGTAATGTTCCCACGCCTGCCCGATGAGCCGCCGGTTGGCGGCGTCCAGATCTGCCAGGGCCGCTTGCGTGGATTGGGTCAGGCGCAGGTTTTCCAGCGTGATCGCCAGTTGATCGGCCAGTGCCTGGGCCAGTCTCTCTTGCTGGTCGGTAAAGACGGCGGTTGGCTGTTCGTCCTGCGCGGCCAGCATGCCCAGTGCCCGGCCACCGGCCATGATGGGCACGCCCAGAAAGGCGGTTGGTTTCGTGGTCGAGGTGATAATGCCCAGTGCCGCCAGCCGCAACGGGGCTTCGGCCGTGCTCATGCGCAGCACCTGTCGGTTGCGAACCACAAAGTCGGAACGCCGCTTACCCATCGGGCGCGTCATTACCTCTTCATCCAATGGCTGGCCGGGCCGCCGGCGCATGATGAAATGCAGGTTGGCCTGTTGTTCATCGACCAGCGCCAGATAATAATCATTGGAGCCGAGCATCGTTTCAAATGATCGGGAGGCGCGCTGGATTAATTCGGGCAGGTTGCGGCTGCTGGCAATGTCCTGCGTGAGGGCCAGCAGGTTATTAAGCGCGTCGATGTTGTTTTGCGATTCAGTATGCAGGGCCGCGTTGTTCAAGGCAATCGCGATCTGATCGGCCATGGATTGCAGCACGGCGGCATTCGTCTCGTCAAAGGCATCGGCCTGCACCGATTGGACGTCCAGCGCGCCGATGGTGCGCTCACCCACATTCAGGGGCAGCGCGATCTCCGATCGGGTGTCGGGCAGCAGCGGATTCGCGAAGCGCACGGTTTCGTCACCCACACGCTCCGCGAGCGCAATGCGCGCCCGCCGGGTCGTAATCGCCGTGCCGACCATGGAGGGAGCGTTGACTTCCAGTTGATGGCCGCGTGCTTTAAGTACGCGGCCGGCTTCGCCGGTGGCTTCGCGCAAGATCGCCACGCGGCCAGTGTAGTCCAGGGTAAAAATAGCAGCATAGTAGAAGCCAAACCGATCGCTGATCAGGTTAACGGCTTCATGCAGGAGTTGATCGACATCCAGAATGGAGGTGGCCGCGCGGCCAACCTCGGCACTGGCGCGCAACTGCCCGGTACGGGCGCGCACCTGATCTTCCAGCGATGTGATCAGGGTATGCAGCTGCCTGGTCATGTTGTTAAACGTGGTGGCGAGTGCGCCGACCTCATCGTTGGTTTCGACGACCGCCTGGGCTGTCAGATCGCCCTGCGCGATTCTGGCAGCAGTCTCGTTCAGGCTGACGATGGGCTGGGCCAACAATCGTGAGAAGCGGTCGGCGGCGAAGATGGTGATCGCACTGATGGCTAACACGAGGAAGAGCGAACTGTGCGCCAGGTCGTTGACGGGGCCCAGGAAGGCTTGCTGAGGACGGCCAAAAGCCATGAGCCAGTTGGGGTGCCGGTTGAGCCTGACGACCGCCATCTGATCGTGGTCGCCCTGGTCGGCCCCGCCGCCTGCATGATGCGCTTCGGCGTCAAAGAAGGGCTGCGTGTCCGCCAGCGCGAGCCCCGCGTCAAGTTCGGGCAAGTTCGTTGAGAGCTCGGCATCGTCGATATCTGGAATTCGCCGGTCAGTCCGCAAGACCGCCAGCCGTTCGGAGGGTAATGGCACCACCGACTTAATCGACGATACTGAGGCTGATTCGCCGGCTAGCATAAAGTGGTTCTCATCCAGTAGAATGCCGAATGAATCACTACCGCCCAGGTTCATGGCCTGGGCCACGAGATCTTGGAGGGCGATAATGCTGTAGGCGACGCGCGCAACCCCGATTACTTCGTCGCTGCCGGTGCGAACGACGGGCGCGCTAAAGTGGATCAGTCCCTCATCCGTGATCGGATCGAACAAGACATCTGAAGCGTATGGCTGGCTGGTTTGCAACGGCTCCCGGACATAGGGTTGATTCAACTGGTCGGTGCCGATATTCAACTGGGCCGTATCGAACAACGTGATGCCGTGCAGATCGTACACCGCGTAAGATCGAATGTAGACGTTCTTGCTGCTCAGGGCGTTCAAGATGGGCGCCAGCTGAGTAGGCTTACGTTGATCGGGCGCGGCCGACAAGAAGTCGACCACCTCCGGCAGCCGCGCGCTGGCCCGGATGTCGAGCAACCCGTCTCGAATGAATTGATCGATCCGGCCCGCCGTTTGCGTGCCGGCCGCCAGCAGCGTCTGTTGCGCACTGGCCCTAAGGTTGGATTCCGCCAGCACGCCGAAGGCAACCGCCTGAATAACGACCGGCAAGATTGCCACGAGCAACAGCGTCAGGGTCAGCTTGCCGCGCATGGAATACGTGCCGAATTGTCGCGCGATGAAATACACGCACGGGACTGCAAAAAAAAGGATAATGAGCGGCACGTACGCGTTGAGCTGAGGCACACTCAATCGATAAGCGGGCAGGATCGCATCCAGCAAGACGATGAACAAGCCCAATCCGAACGCAGCCACCATAATCGGATTGGCCATTGACTCCGGCAAGGTGAGGCTGGCGATGGCCGTAATCAGCAGGCTGACGGCGACTCCCAGCATAACGCCCAGCCCGGCCAGTAATAGATTGAGCGCCAGTAGACCTAACCCGATGCCGGCCAGAATGATTTGCATGCCCAGGATGACACGCCCGCGCTGAATCAGCATCAAGCCGACGAAGGCCGCCACTCCATTGGCGAACAAGATGACGGTGTCGGTGATCATCTGCCAGGCGCCCAGCTGGTAACTCAGGAAGCCGAATACGACGAGCGATGGCGCTGTAACCAGCAACACCAGCAGCGCCACGCGGCGCGCGTTTCGGGCCTGTTGAGGAGTGGTTTCCTGGGAGCGCAAAGTAAAGTTGGTCGTCATGAATCCTCCACGGCAAATACCGCGATTGCCTTCCGTCAGGCTATGCGGTCTCGCCAGCCGCCGTCACGCTGGAGCCTAAACGCACCTTGATGGCTGAAGCTTGCAGATAATGCGCCAGTTCTTCAGCCGCTGTTTGCAGGATCTGTTCAACTTCGGACCTGCTCCGCATCTTATCGGTGGCGGCGCCCAGGGCGCGCTCGCGCGCGAAGCGGGCCTGTGTCTCATCCAGCAGACGGGCGTTTTCGGCGGCCTGGGCGACGTGCCCCGCCAGTGATTCAAGCGTGGCGCGCAGTTCGTCGGTGTAGGCTGCTTCAGGCATGGCGATGCGCAGCGCGCCAATCGCCTGACCGCGCAGCATCACGGGCACGGAGACCACGCTCTCCTGTGTGCCGCCGGTCGCCGGTTCGACGACGATTTGTCCGGCGGACAATTGCTCGTCGGCGGCCGTCAACGCCGCCGGGGCGATGGTCTCATCATCACCGGCCCAGATCACAGGCCGGTCCGACCCGCGGCGCAGGTAGGTCTCCCAGCCTTCGCCCGTCAGGCGGCGGTTGAGCGCATCGACTTCCTGGAGGGCCGCCGTGGATTGCTCGTACAATCGGGCGTTTTCGATCGCATTGCTGATCTGATCGGCCATCGTTTGCAGCACGGTAACATCATCCGGCGTGAAGGCAGCCGACTGATCGGATTGGATGGTGACTGCGCCAATGATGCGGCCGCGACTGATGAGCGGCAGCGCCAACTCCGAGCGGGTCAACGGCAGCAGCGGGTTGTCGAAGCGGACAGCTTCTTCACCAACGTCCAGCGCAATCCGCGCCTGTTGTTGAGTGATGCACTGGCTGATCATGGACGCTGCGCCGATCTTCAGTTTGTGGCCTTTGTCCAGCATCTGTTGCGCGGCGTCGCCCGTGCCAGCCCGCAGTACCGCCCACCGTTCTGCTTCGTCGGTGAGGAAGATGCCGACGTAATAGAGATTGAACCGCGCGCGAACCAGTTCGGCAGATTGCGGCAGCAGTTCGTCGAGATTCAAGATTGACGAGGT
>JACRBO010000054.1 GCA_016219235.1 Chloroflexota bacterium | reverse complement strand
GGTTTGCTTTTCAACTATTGGACTATCGCACTAAGCAACTAACAAACTACGCGACTACACTCTTGTCAGATATTCCCCGGTGCGCGTGTCGACGCGGATCGTGTCGCCGTCGTTGACAAACAACGGCACCTGCACGCGATAGCCGGTCTCGACCGTTACGTACTTGCTGGCCCCCGAAGCCGTATCGCCGCGCACGGCCACGTCGGCCTGGATGATTTTCAGGTCCACGGTCACCGGCAGTTCGATGCCCAGCGCTTCGCCGTTGTAGTCTTGCACCACGACGTTCATGCCGTCTTTCAAGTAATTCACGGCGTCGTCCAGCATCCTGGCATCCAGCGCGATCTGATCGTAGGTGGCACTGTCCATGAAGTGATACAGGTCGCCGTCGTGATACAGGTATTGCATGCCCAGGCTCTCGATGCGGATGTCCTGCACGCGGTCGCCCGACCCAAACGTCTTTTCAAACGTCGATCCGGAACGAATATCGCGCACCTTGGTGCGGATGGTGGCATTGCCCCGGCCGGGTTTGTTGTGCGAGTATTCCAGCACGCGCAGCAACCGGCCTTCATATTCAAACGTGGTGCCCTTGCGGAGTTCATTAACGTCAATCATAGCGAAACTACTGCTCCTAACTCTTTTGAATTTTGCGGGAGGATTATACCAATGCGCGCCGATAGGGTCAACCGGCCATCAACGGCAGGCTTCCGCCCCGATCGTTACCGTACCGATCCGCACGGCCCGATCGGTCGGCTGCGTCCCGTCGGGCGACGTGGCGATCAAGCGTTCGCCGTTTGCGGGATCATATAACCCAACGGCCAGCGTATAAACTTGATCGCGCGGCAATCCCGTCAGATCGATCGGATGCACATCCTCCACCTGCTCGCCCGACGACGACCACTGCCAGAACGGGTACAGGCCCATCACGGGCGGACCGTCATGCTGTGCGGCCAGACTGCCGTCCGGTTTCAGCAGATGCACAAAGACGCGCCAATCGCCGTTGGGCAACGCCGACCAAGCGAGTCGCACACTCAACCGCGATCCGCAGTATGACCAGCCGGCCTGCTCCAACACCGCGCTCGTGCTAAACGCCGCCACTGTTTCCTGAACAGGCGCGCTCGCTTCAAGCACACGCCCGGCCTCGATGAGATCAATCTTGCCCACCGCATACGTGGTGAAGTACACTCGATCGGCCTCACGCACCTGGGGCGTTAGTTGCTCCCAGCCCAAAGCCGGACCGTACACGCCGTAGTAATACGCCTGCGGCGTCGACAGGCTGTTGAACTCTACCGCCACCGCCTGAGCTGGTCGATTCAGATTCGTCGAGACGAAGTCCGCCATCGTACTGTAACCGGGCATAAACAGCGCGCCCTCGTGCCCGATGGGATACCAGAACTGCGATGTGCTGACCCACGCGGGCAGATTCACGAACAACAACTTCGCGTCGGCGGGCGCTTGCGATGCGACATCCAGCGCGGCATTGAGCGGAGCGGCATTCAAGTTGTGCAAGTCCATGCGCTGTCGAATGAACATGAACGACGGCACAAGCACGATCAAAATCAGAGCGATGGCAAACCCGCGCCGAAACCCGATCGGCTTGATGACGCCCGCCGCCCGATCAATCGCCAGCGCCCACAGCCACGCCGCGCCGATCGACGCCAGATACAGCACACGCGGCGCATTGATGAAATAATCGTGCGAGAGGATCAACACGGGCGGCGTCAGGCACACCACAAACCAGCCCACGCCAAAGACGAAGTGTTTGAAGCGTTTCGTCAGCGCAAACAACACCGCCAACGCCAACAGGCTCGGCACGGCGATGATCAGCACGGCGGCTTGATCGCTCAGGCCCGCTACCATCAACACGCGGCCCAGCGGTTGCAGCGGAAACGTCAGACCTTGCAAGGCATAGATCGCATTCTGGACAATCGTTTCCACGCTGCGCAAGCCAAAGCCATTACTCACGTCATGCGGGCGCGATTGATACCACACAAAATAGGCGGCGGCCATCAGGCCGAAAACAATCACCCACGGCCAGCGTCGAATGAAGCCGGTGATCGACTGACTGCGCAGTACTTCCACCCAAACAATCAAGCCCGCCAGTAACAGACTACCTTCGTTGCTGCCGAAAGCCAGCACCCCGCAGATCAAGGCCGCGCTGATCCACCGTCGCCGTCCGCTGGTGCGATAAGCATCATAGGCCAACACGGTCAACAACACGAACAGCGCCACCATCGGATGGGTGAATGACGCGGGCAGCGTCACTACCTGATACGAGAAGGGGAACAGTGCAAAGATCAAGCCGGCCGTGATGGCCGGCCACCAACGATCAGAACGAGTCAAGCGGTTGACCAGTAAGACGACAAGCATCGCATCGATCACGTGCACGAGCAAGCTCAGCGCGTGATAGCCCACGACCGTATCGACGCCGGTGAGCGTCTCGTACACTTTCCACAGGAAGAATTGCAGTGGCCGATAATACGGCCGCCCGGTTGCGTCGACGAAGATTGAAGTGAGCGTCTGCCCACGCAACCACACATAGTGCGTCATGTCGTCGAAGAAGAATGGCAGGCGCAAGGCATCGCCGTAGGCCAACAGTGTGGCGGCGGACATGAGCAAGGCAGTCAGCGTGAATTTATGGCGGGACAGTTTATGCATTGGTAGGGCAGTTGGAACACCACGCTTGCACGCCCGGCGATGAAGTCGCCGGGCTACACCACAGCACCCGATGAATCGGGTTAGCCGGATTGATCCGGCGCAGTGCCGTAGCCCGAAGATTCATCTTCGGCGGACGCGGCATATCAGACGATTATTGGTACAGAAACATCATATCGCGTCGAATCACGACAGTGTCGTCCGGCAAGCGATTGCCATTGACATCAAATCCCTCAAGGCGCTGACCGGTGCCGCGATCATACACGCCGACCCCGACACGATACGGCCCGGCGGGCGCATCCTTCGGCCAATCCAGCGTGTGTCGATCTTGCAGCGTTTGTCCCGCATCCCAGTTGCCAAACGGTGCTAGCCCCAACAGGGGATAACCGTCCGATTGAGTCACGAGCGAACCATCGGGCGCGTAGACGTGCACGAAGACTGACAAATCTTGATTGGGTGTTTGCGCAATGCGCCAATTCAGCGTCACCGTGATCACTTGGGCGTTGCTTTCGACTTGCGTTGTCCCTAACTCCAATTGCGATCCTAATCGCGCGGTGACTATACCAAGATCGACTTTCGTCATGCGCCCGGCAGGCAGCAGGCGAATGCGCTCGGGTTCATAGCGCGCAAAATAGACTTCGCCCGATTGCTTCAGTTGATCGATCAGGCCATCCCAATCCAGTTTGGGACCATACAGGCCGAAGTAGTAGGGCACTTCAGTGCTGAGGCTGGTGAAACTGATCGCGCGTGAAAATCGATCGCGGCCATTGTAGGCGAAGATCACGTCGTTGATGCCCGCATAGCCGGTGATGAACTGTACGCCGTGATTCCCCACAGCGTAAGCGTGTTCGATGGGCGACAGCCAGGACGGCAAGTTGACAAATAACAACGGATCGCCGTCAGGCTGCAATCGCGCTGCTCTCGCTAACGCATGGACCGGCTCTTCCGCGATGTGATACAGGTGTGTCTCGGTCCGCACAAAGGCAATATTCTGTCCTAAAACAAAGGTAATCGCGAGTAAGGTGAGCGCCACACGCACGATCTGCGCTCGCCCAGCCGTCATCACTTCCGCCGCGAACGCGCCCCAGATGATCACGCCGCCCACAATCGCGGGATACAGCAGGCGCGGCGAGTTGATCACGTAATCGAAGTCGGTGGTGAGTAGCGAAGGCAGGATCAACAACGCAAACCATGCCAGTCCCGCCAACGTCATCAGCGTGCGCTTGCGCCGAATCAATAATGCCAGCATCGGCACGAGCGTGATCGCCGCAACCAGCCGCACTGCGTTGAGATCGTTCAGGCCAAACTGACCCATCAGCGGAGTCGCCAATGGCGCGGTCGGATAGATAAAGCCCTGCAAGAAGTACGTGCTCTTTTGCAGCAGCCCTTCCACATCGAAGGGCTGCATGCCTCTGGCATAATCGAACTTGGGCACGATCTGCCAGATGACGAAGTAGATCACGTTGACGCCGATACCGACGATCGGGCCGACGAGCCACGGGCGCGTCGAGCGTTTCTCCAGCCACCACAGAATTTCCAGCCCGAACAAAATCGCGCCCGACATCAACCCCCACTCGATCTCGGCGGGCGCGAGGAAGCATAGCAACCATGTGATCAACAGCCAGCCGAGCGAGCCGCGCGTCCGAGCGCGCCAGTAACTCAACGCGGCCAGCAAGAGCAACAACGTGCCCAGTGGATAGAAAAAGACGTTGATCCAGATCACGGCTTGATAAGCGAGCGGAAACGCTGCAAATAACGTCGCCGCGATTCCGGCCGTGATATAGCGGCGTTTGGTGTGATCAAGGCGCAACGCCAACAGTGCCACAAGCGCCGCGTTGAGCACATGCATCAAAATGTTTTGCAGGCGCAGCACAGCGGGCACATTGCCGCCCAAGATGATGAACCACACCTTCAACAACGATTCACCTAAGGGGCGATACGTGGGTAAGTTCTCGGCGGTCAGCCACGGATCGATCACGCTGCGGGTGGACAGCCAGCGCGCATGGATCACATCGTCCTGGAAGAAGGGCAAACTCAGCGTGTTAAGGTATAACACAAACGTCAACACCAACGCCAGCGCCAGTCCGAGGAACAACGGCCAGCGCGGCGCGGCTTCATAGCTAAGGGGTTTGAGCGTGGGCGGGGTCAGAATTCGGCGCAGCATGAAATGCTTCAAGCCTCACGCAAAGTGGCAAAGCCGCAAAGATTTAGTCTCTTTTCTTTGCCACTTTGCGGCTTGCCCATGTCCTCAGCCCACAAGGCTGAGGTGGGCCGGTGGCGTGCGTGAGATTCCCTGTGGATCAGGTCGTTTTCATCCAGGCCGCGGCGGCTTTGGCAAGATCGGCGTAGGGACCGCGCCGGATCGTGCAGTCGGGCAGCGATTGCAGAAAGGTCTGCCCATATTGCTTCGTCAGCAGGCGCTTATCAAAGACGGCTACAATACCGCGATCGGTTTTGGTGCGGATC
This sequence comes from Chloroflexota bacterium, assembly GCA_016219235.1. The sequence continues at coordinate 3,856 of JACRBO010000054.1, read as the reverse complement.
AAGCGGCCAAAGCCCTGCCGGAATTTCAAAATCGCGTCCGGCACCGAATATTCCATGAACGGTTGCTCGAACGTTTCCGAGCGCGCGGCAAAGATCGGATCAGTGGGCACGGCAAACGGCAGACGCGCCAACGCTAAACATGACAGCGCCTCGCCCGGCACATCGACGCCTTCCCAGAACGATCGGGTTCCAAGCAAGACCGCACGTTCCGCACCTTTGAAATTCTCCATCAACTGCCGCCGCGATGAACCATCACCCTGTTCATACACCAGAATATCGGCTTGATTCAACGCGCGTGTGATACCCTTGGACGTGGCCTTCAACGACGCGTATGATGTGAACAACACCATCGTGCGGCCGCCCATCGCCGTGGTCAACGCGATCAAACCCTGATCGAGCACCTGCTGAAAACCCGTCTGCCCCGGTTCGGGAATATCCGTTACCAGATAGACCAGCGTCGACGCTTTGTAATCGAACGGCGAACCCACCGATAGTTCGTCGACATCCTCGGCGGCCAGGCGACTGCGCACGAAGCCGAAGTTCGTACCAGTGCGCAGCGTGGCCGACGTCAAGATGACCGACTTCTTGGTGTTCCACAGATGCATTTGAATCAACGGGCCGACGTGTAGCGGCGCGGAGTTCAAACTGAGCGACGTGCGCTCGCCGCGCCCGCCCGGTGTCTGCTCCAACTCCAGCCAGTACACATCCGTGGTCGCGGGTTTGGCGATGATGGCATTCAGGTTCGTGCGGGCCTCGTCGAACGATCGGGCGTACGCCGCAACGCGCGCCATAATCTCTTCGTAATCGGGAATCTCGTACTCATCCAGATCGCGCAGCACCGTGGCGAGTTTCGCCAGTCCCTCGGCCACTGCATACAACGGCGCGCTCAGATCGTCCCACGCAATCTCGATGTTGCTCCACGCCGGCTGCGTGCGCAGGGCGGGCAACAGGCGCAAACGCTGCGTGTAATCGCTCTTGTTTTCCACATGCTCGCGCGTAAACTCGATCAGATGCTCGAATAGATCGTCGGCGTTTTGCAAAGCACGCTCGACACCTTCGGCCACTTTCTGCGCGATAGCCTGCGGCTTCGCAAACACGCTGTCCGGCACCACCGATCGGATCCGCCCGACGACATCGGCCAGCATCCCATCGGTTTTGGTACGATCGATCCGGCCCACGTCTTGCAGCAAACGGCGCAGTTGGGTGCGGCTCATGCTAAAGCTCAACTGCTGCGTGGTCGCGTCTTCCAGGTGATGCGCTTCGTCGATGATCAGGTAATCGTATTCGGGCAGAGCGCGATTCGCTACCGCCACATCGGCCAGCAGCAGCGCGTGATTGACGATCAACACGTGTGCCGCTTCAGCGGCTTGCCGCGCACGATGGAAGAAACAATCGGTCGAGGCGCAGCGCTCGGTCGTGCAGGCTTCGTTGTCGGCGCTGAGGCGCGTCCACGCGGCGCGTTCGGCGGCATTGGGGATGAACAACTCATCGCCATCACCAGTGACCGTGGTCGGCAGCCACAACAAGACTTTAGCCAGCACGCGCATCTCATCGGTCGTGGTGGGGCCGGTGCGACGCAGTTGTTGTAAGCGCGTCTGGCACAGATAATGCGAACGGCCTTTCATCACGGCAGCGCGGAATTCAAAGGGCAAAATCTTCTGCAAATCGGGCAGGTCTTTCGCGGCCAACTGCTCCTGCAAGTTGATCGTATTCGTGGAGACGACCACCCGTTGACCGTTCTTCGCGGCCCAATGGATCGCGGGCAGCAGATAGGCGATCGATTTGCCAGTGCCCGTCCCTGCCTCCACCATCAGGTGTTTGCCTTCGTTGAAAGCCTCGGCGACAGCGCGCAACATCTTCACTTGCTGGGCGCGATGCTCGAAATGCGGGAAAGTCTGCTCGAACGCGCCGTTAGTTTCAAGCAGGGCCGCGATCGCAGCGGTCTCGATCGGGCCGGGTGTTTCGATCGGGCGGAGAGGCTTCGCATCGGACTTCGGTTGAAAGATCGGCGCTTGCCCTTTTGGCGCAAGCCCTTTCGCCTTCAACTGCGCACCAATGCTGCCCGCCGTGAATGATCCACGCGCAGCCGCTTTCAGCGCATCCTCGAAGAAGATGCTAGGCGCCCAGCCGAGTTTCTGCGCATGCTTGACGATCTCTTCCAGCACCTTCACCGGAATATCGCAGGCCCGCTCAAACATCTTCATGTACAGCGCATGCGCGACACGCGCATCATCCAAGGCACGGTGCGTGGCAGGCAAATCGATGCCGACCGTACGGGCCAATGAGCCGAGGCTGTAGCGCTCGGCGTGCGGAATCAACATCCCGGCCAGTTCAAACGTATCAAGGCCGAGGTTATCCAGCAGCACGCGCTGGCGCTGCACAAAGCCGAGATCAAAGCCGACGTTATGCGCGATCACAGGCAAATCACGCACGAAGGACACCAGGCGCGGCGTGATGCTAAAGATCGACGGGGCGGAGTTCACATCCCGATCGGTGATACCGGTGAGATCGGTGATCTTGGGCGGAATAGCGCGGCCGGGATTGACGAACGTCGAAAACGTATCGAGGACTTCATCCCCCCGAAACTTGACTGCACCGATTTCGATAATCGCGTCGCGGGCCGGGTCGAGGCCGGTCGTTTCGAGGTCGAGCGAGACAATGATTCGTGACACAGTGCATCCGATCTAGACGCTCTCTGGAGCGCGCGGCGATTATACCATAGGCCCCACGGTCTGGCGCGCGTTTTGTTTGACTTGCCCTTTTACCTGTGGTATATTGTCCGCGACCTGTGAAATCCGCTATTATTATAAGGAGCAGCTGCATGCCCAAGTCACGCACCGAACAGATGGTAGATCGCTTGCGAGATTTACAGGCGGGTACGCCGGATGTAGAAGCTTCCGCCGTCGTGTCAGTCGACGGGTTGATCATGGCCTCCTCGCTACCGGCGGGAGTTGAAGAAGATCGCGTGTCGGCCATGTCGGCCGCCATGCTGTCACTGGGCGAGCGCATCGCCGGTGAACTGGGCCGCGGCACACTGGATCAGGTTTATATTCGCGGCGACAACGGCTACGTCATTCTGATGTCGGTGGGACAGGATGCGGTGTTGACGGTGCTGGCACGGGAGCAAGCGCGGCTGGGCTTGATCATGTTGGACATGCGGCGCGCCGCCGCCGATCTGGAACGGCTGGTTTAGCAAAGGAGCCTGATGCCCCAACTGGCATCGCCCGGCAACTGAATAATCGGACTTCGACGGTGGGGAGTGTCGCCCTTAAAGTGACCCTCCCCACCGCCTTTTAATGCTGAATGCACAATGCATAGTGCATAATGGCAAAAGATGGAGCAGAGGTCTGCAGTAAGCACTATGAATTATGCATTATGAATTTGGAGGGTCAATGCCAAAATATATTTTCTGTACAGGCGGAGTGGTGTCGAGCGTGGGCAAGGGCGTGGCGGCCGCCTCGATCGGCCGGGTGTTGAAGAGCCGCGGCGTCAGTGTCACGATGCAGAAGCTCGATCCCTATATCAACGTCGATCCGGGCACGATGAGCCCGTATCAGCACGGCGAAGTCTTCGTGACCGAGGACGGCGCGGAAACCGATCTGGATCTGGGCCACTACGAGCGTTTTATCGACGAGAATTTGACCAAGGCTAGCAATACGACCACCGGTCAGATCTATGCTGAAGTCATCTCGAAAGAACGGCGCGGCGATTATCTGGGCGGCACAATCCAGGTCATTCCACACATCACCAACGAGATCAAGCGTCGCATCGCGCTGGCCGGCAAGGCCACCAATCCCGACGTGGTGATCGTGGAAGTGGGCGGCACAGTCGGCGACATCGAGAGCCTGCCCTTCCT
>JACRBO010000379.1 GCA_016219235.1 Chloroflexota bacterium | reverse complement strand
CATTTAACTTTCGGAGGAATACCATGCAACCCACTTCGATTCATGACAGTGTACGCGAGCATTATGCGGAACTGGCTCGCACCTCGAATTCGTGCTGTGGCAGCAACAGCGGCAACAGCACGTTGTATGATGAGAAACTGATCCAGGCCGTGCCCGCTGACATCAGCGGATTTTCTTTAGGCTGCGGCGATCCGATCACGCTGGCAAGTTTGAAGCCCGGTGAGACGATACTCGATCTTGGTTCCGGCGGCGGCCTCGATTGTTTTCTCGCGGCGAAGCAGGTTGGCGAAGCGGGCCGCGTGATCGGCGTGGACATGACGCCCGATATGCTGGCGAAGGCCCGCGCCAACGCGGAGCGGCTGGGCTATCCCAATGTCGAGTTCCGGGAGGGCTACCTGGAAGCGCTGCCGGTGGAGGATCACAGTGTCGACGTGGTGATCTCCAACTGCGTGATCAACCTCTCGCCCGATAAGCCGCAGGTCTTTCGTGAGGTCTTCCGCGCCCTGAAGCCCGGCGGGCGCGTCGCTGTGTCGGATATTGTGACCAACGGCTCGCTGCCGGAAAAGATGCAGAAAAACATGGAAGCATGGGGCGCGTGTGTGGCCGGGGCGCTGGATCAACGCGAGTATGTGCGCGGTCTGCGCGAGGCGGGTTTCGTCAACGTGCAGGTACAGCCCAAGAGCCAGACCGATCGGGCGCTGGCCGCCTTACCGATCGGTGTGCCGTTCTCCGCGACCGTCACGGCTCATACACCATTTGAAATTGAACAGACGCCCGGCGGGATGTCGGACGAAGCAACAACTGAATCTACCGTAACGACTTTGGCGCAGTTTGACGATCTTAAGCAACTGATCGGCGACATCACCGACCTCAACGCGATCGAGAACGGTTACGATCTGCGGCTGCAAGGCGATCCGAAAGTGATTCGCGCCAGAGTCGAGGAGCTGCGTAACGCCATTGGCTGTTGCACGCCGTTGAACTTTGATGTGGTCGAAGCGGCCGACGGCGCGCACGTCCGTATTACGAATGCGGCCGAGACTGCCTTCGTCTCACTGTCTGACATCAACTGATCTTAAGGAGCTTATGATGAGTGAATCCCCGTCGAATCCGTACTTTGCCCAGGTCGCCGATCAATGGGATGAAATTCGCAGCGGCTACTTCACCGAGCACATGCGCGACGCGGCGATTGCGAAAGCGAATCTGCCTGAAAATGCCGTAGTGGCGGATGTCGGCACGGGCACGGCCTTTGTCGCGCAGGGTCTCGCGTCGAGGGCGGCTAAAGTCATCGGGTTTGATGCCAGCCCCGACATGCTGGCCGTGGCCCGCCGTAACTTATCGAACTTGAGCAACGTGGAATTTCACGAGGCGTCCGGCGATCAACTGCCCGTGCCCGATGCCACCTTCGACGGCGTGTTCGCTAACATGTTTCTGCATCACGCGCCCGATCCGGCCAGGACGATCAAAGAACTGGCACGGACGTTGAAGCCCGGCGGCGTGATCTGCATTACCGATCTCGACTCGCACGATCACGAGTGGCAGCGCACACAGATGGCCGATCTGTGGCTAGGTTTTGAGCGGGATGACATTCGCCAGTGGTATGCGGCGGCGGGACTTACAGGGATCGATGTGGATTGTGCGGAAGGCACGTGCAATGCTTGTGGCCCGGATGGCGAAGTGAAGCCGTTGAGCATCTTCGTGGCGATCGGACGGAAGTAGGCTAGTTTCTGTCCGAAAACCTTTTCAAGCATAACGAAAGCACCCTGAGCGGAGTGCCGCAGCAGTATCGCGGCACGAAGTCGAAGGGGCGGATCGGCCGTGGAATTCGACCCCGCCGCATCCTTCGACTGCGCAGCGGAAAAGCACGCTGCTCCGCTCACGCCCTGTCCGCGAAGCGGGGGCGCGCTAGGCGGGATGCTTGTGGCTCTTAATTCAGGACTTTTCGGACAGAAACTAGGCCAAAGACCTCGGAGGTTTTCACTGACTGATGTACAAAGCATACTGACCGACATAGTCGACTGTCATACAATGCTTGACCATCTCATGAAACCTCCGAGGTCTTGTGTACCGTGCTACTTCTCTCTCTTCCAAGACCGACGAACCGCGCGATCTTCCGGGTAGATCGTCGAAGCGGCACTCTCGAGGTCGAATTCGAACAAGATGTAACGATCTGCCGGCGCATAGCTGGCTAAGCTGACTGCCAGTGCCCGGAGTTCTGGATTGTCGATCAGCTGCGCGTGGCCGGTAACGAGAAACTCACCGCTCGTGCCACTGTTATCACTCACTGCACAGTGAATGGCGAAGCGCCCGTCGCGCTGCAGGTCGTGTCCTTTGGGAGAGGTCGGCTCCATGAACACAAACAAATGACCCTGCCCGATGATGGGTGTCATCGGGTGGACGCGCGGCGAGCCATCCTTGCGGACAGTTGCCAGATAGGCGACTTTGCCGTTCAACCGTTCCGCGCCAAACGCGGCCAATTCTGGTTGTTGTTCTGCGAGAAATTTCCAAGTCATGGTGGTCACTCAGATGTTCGCGTTGGTTCGATGAGCACTCCATTTTTCGAGACCTCTGGTTCGGTGCATTGGTTACGATTAAAGCAACAGGGCCTGCGTTCGCCAGACTTCAGTTTCGACATTGCCACCTCGATGCGGCGGCTGCGCGTTTCCCGATTGTTGGTCGCACGTATCCAGCGGAGCCAATCCCAACGCGCCATCGGTGTAAGTTTCACCCATAGGGCTTTCGCCTCCGGGTCGGATGCCAGGGCCTTACTCAAATCTGTCGGCACCTCAGGCTCTGGCCACGCCTTAGACGGCTCAACCGCTATCGTTACCGTACCGCGTGCGTCTATATCGGCGGCTTTGCGCACTTTAGAGTCGACCCTAAACCAATGGCTTCCCTTACCGTCCGGTTCGAGCACGATTTTAGAGCGGAAACCATTGATGGTCCCCTCGACCAATGTCATACCGCGCGATGGAAGCCTTGCGCTTACCTTCTCAGGCAGCCTGAGAATGATCCACTCGCCGATTTTAAGGGGTGCAGTTTCAAAATGGATTGTCGACATTCCTCTGCTCTCTAGCTCACTGCTTTCTTCACGAGCGCAGCGATCTTCGCCTCTTCGGCGGCGGTCAACTCCTTCAGCGCGAAGGAGGTCGGCCACAGGGCGCCGTCGTCGAGGTTCGCCGTATCGTTGAAGCCGAGCGTCGCGTACCGCGTATTGAATTTCTGCGCGGCCTGGAAGAAGCAGACGACCTTGCCATCCTGGTTGGCATACGCGGGCATCCCGTACCAGGTTTTCGGCAAGAGGGCCGGCGCGCTGGCTTTGATGATGGCATGGAGCCGCGTGGCTATGGCGCGATCCGATCCCCGCATCGCGGCGATCGCCGTCAGCACGGCGCTTTCCCCGGCCGCCTTATCCTTGTTCATGCGCGCTTCCGCCTTCAGCTCTTTGGCGCGCTCCTTCATCGCGGCTTTTTCATCGTCTGTGAATCCCTTGACCTGCTTGCTGGTCGCTGTGGTGCTTTTGGCAGACTTTTGCGTGTCCTTCTTTGTACTCATAGAAACCTCCTCATATTGACTTGGGTTGGCAACCTCGCCGCAGTTCAAGTGCGGCCCTGCGCTATCTGACATCGTTAAGCAGCTCATCAAGCCGCCGCTGAAGATAAGCGCGTTCGGCGCGGTTGCCACACAGCGCCAATGCTCGCTGATAGGCATCAGCAGCGGCTTCGCGTTCGCCGTTACGCCGTAACAGATCGGCGCGGGCTGCGTGATAGGGATAATAGTCGTCCGCCTGATCATCGAGGCGTAACAGTAACTGCAAACCCGCCTCCACGCCATACGCCATCGCCACCGCCACCGCACGATTCACTTCAACTACCACTGACGGCGTCATCGTCGCCAGTGAATTATAGAGCGCGGCGATCTGCCGCCAATCAGTGACATCAGCCGTTGGCGCTTCAGCGTGCAGCGCACTGATCGCGGCCTGAACTTGATAGGGTCCCGGATCGTTGAGGGTGAGCGCTTCATCGAGAACCGCGATCCCTGCGTGGATTTTCGCCTGATCCCAGCGTGATCGATCTTGTTCATCGAGGACGACGAGTTCACCTGCCGCGTTCAGCCGCGCCCCACGGCGTGAATCGTGCAACAGCATCAGCGCGAGCAAGCCCTGTGCTTCAGCACTCTGGGGCATCAACGTCGCCAGCACGCGGTCGAGACGGATCGCTTCGCTGCACAAGTCTGATCGGGTGAGCGTATCGCCTTCTGTGGCGATGGTATTCGTAGCGACGTAGCCCTCGTTGAAAATCAGATAGATCACCGCCAGCAGCGCGTCCAATCGTTCTGGCAATAAATCGGCGGGCGGCACCCGATAAGGGATACCCGCTTCACGGATCTTTCTCCGCGCCCGCGCCAGACGCTGCGCCATCGTCGATTCTGAAACGAGGAACGCGCGCGCCACATCCGGTGTTGACAGGCCGCCGAGTGTATGCAGGGTCAGCGCAACCTGCGCCTCTAGCGCCAACGCGGGATGGCAGCAAGTGAACATCAACTTCAGGCGCTCATCGGGCAGTGAGTCGTCCATCTCGGGTTCGTCCTCGGTTTCGAGGGAATCGAGGATGACGGCATGGCGCTCCTGCGTTGCGGCGCGACGCAGCCGATCGATGGCGCGGCGTTTGGCGGCGGTCATCAACCACGCGCCGGGATTGCGCGGAACGCCGTCGATGGCCCAGCGTTCCAGCGCATTGACCAGCGCATCTTGCAGCGCATCCTCGGCCAGCGTGAAATCACCCAGCTGGCTGATGAGCGCCGCCAGGACGCGGCCGTGTTCTTCGCGGAAGGTTGTTTCGATCCGGGCGGCTGCCGTCATCCCTGACCTGATCTGGCTATCCCGGTGCCCACAACGGGCAAATCTGAATCGAGCCGTATTTGACAGTGGGAATTTTCTCCGCCCAGCGCAGCGCTTCATCGAGGTCTTTGCACTCGATCACGGAGTAGCCGCCTAATTGCTCGTGCGTTTCGGCGAAGGGGCCATCGGTGATCAACGACTTGCCATTCCGCACGCGCACAGTTGTCGCGTTGGCGCCGGGCGCAACTCCCCCGTTCGACAGCAGCACTCCGGCGGCCTGTGCTTCCTGCATATAGGCAAACCAGGCAGGCTGCAAAGCCTGCAGTTCTGCCTGGGTCTGTGGCGCTTCAGATTCGTTTGCGTACATCAGCAGCAGGTATTTCATGGTTGCTCCCTTTTGTATAGATTATCCATTGTTTCTGGATTTCTATAAATACGTCGCACAGGCCAGCGGTAAAATGACAGGCGAACCGGCCTGCTCATGATCGTGCGTAATGTTTTAAGGAATGTGTGACGGTTAGCGCAAATTCAGAAGTGGCGTGAACGAAATCGGACGAGTCTGTGAAGACTCGCCCGATTCTTACACTGCCACCACAAAGGCGACCGTATATTCTTTTTCGTGTGTTAGACTGACCGCCCATTCATGCAGGCCCAGTTCCTGCGCGCGTTCGGCGGCGTAGCCGTGCAGGTGCACGTGCGGTTTGCCGTAGCGATCGGGCAGGATTTCGACATCGTGGAATTTGATGCCGTTGCGCGCCATCACGCGCAGGCCCACGCCCAGCGCCTTACTGACGGCTTCTTTGGCTGCATACCGCGCGGCAAACTCCGACGCGAAGCCGCGGCACGATCGAATCTCGGGGGTGGTGAAGCACCGATCGAGAAAGCGTTGGCCATACCGCTCCAGCGCTTTCTCGACACGAGGGATGTACAGGATGTCGACACCGGTTGAAAGCATAAGCAATGCTCAATTCTCAATGCACAATGCTCAATGCATAATGCAATAGCCGCCAGTCCAACTTCCAACCTCCAATTTCTAACTTCCAACTGGCCCGGCCACCGCCACCGCGAAGTTGTCAGGATCAAGATATTGCTGCGCGGCGGCCTGAATTTGCGCGGGCGTGACGGCGTTGATCAGATCGGGGTATTGCACGAGATAATCGAGGCCCAGGCCGTACAACTCCATGTCGAGCAGGATGCCGGCCACGCCGTCGTTCGTCTCCAACCCGATCGGCATCGACCCGATCGAGTACGATTTGTTGTCCCTCAACTCGCGCGTGGTGACCCGCTTCTCGATCATGCGGTTGAGTTCGGCCTGAATCAGCGGCAGCGCCTTATCGACGTTGGCCGGATCGACGCCGGCGATGACGCGCCACGCGCCCGGCCCCAGGCCGCCCTCGACCTGGCTGTAGCAGTAGTAGGCCATGCCGCCTTTTTCGCGCACGCTCTCGCCCAGGCGGCCATACAGGCCAAACACGCCCAGAATCGAATTGCACAGCCGCGCCGTCAGGTAGTTGGGCTGCGCGCGATTGGGTCCGACGAAGCCCAGCACGATGTCGCTCTGCATTTTGCGCGGAATGTCCACACGCTTTTCGCGCCGCTCGGCCAACCGGGGCGCGGCCGGGATGGCGCCGCGATCGACACGCGCGCCGCTCCAGTTGCCAAAGGCATCTTCCCACATCTTGAAGGCGTCGTCGGCTTTGATCGCGCCTACGATCGATACGATCAGCCCGTGCGCGCCATACGCTGTGCGATGATACTGCGCCAGATCATCGCACGTCAGCGACGTAATGGATTCCGTATACCCTTCGGTGCTGCGTCCATATGGATGTCCCGTCGGATACAGCAGTTCGCGAAAGGTCAGGCCCGCCATGCGGCGCGTATCGTTGGCGCGCTCCTGCAGGCTGGTCAAAATCTCGCCGCGATCTTTTTCCACTTCGGCTTCGGGAAACGTCGGTCGTTGCAGCGACTCGGCCAGCACATCCACCACCAGGGCAAAATCTTCGGCCAGCGACTTCGTGCCGAAGGAAGTCACGTTGATGCCAGATGAAATATCGACCGTCGCGCCGACCGCCTCGATCGTTTCGTAGATTTCGGCAAACGAGCGTTTCCGCGTGCCGCGCATCAGCATATCGGCGGTGAAGGCGCTGATACCTTCGCGGCCCGGCGCATCATCCGTCGCGCCCGCGCGCACCAGACCGTCAATCACAACGGATGGGCTGGAGAAGTTTTCTTTCACCAGCACCGTCATGCCGTTGGCATATTCTTTGCGAACGATGTTTTTGGAATTAGGCACAGACTCTGGGTCTAAAGGCATGTTTTCCTCGTTGTAAACGGTCGCTCGGTGATCGGTGATTGGTAATCGGTCGATCGGTAATCGGTAATCGGTGATCGGTCGATCGGTCGATCGGTAACCAGTTGACCAATCACCAGTTACCAGTTCACCAGTTACTTCGGCAAATACCACCCTACCACGCGATTGGTGTGCTTGAGATATTTTTGCGCCACGCGCTGCACGTCTTCGACGGTGACGGCGGCCAATTTATCAAGATACGTTTCGAACCAGCGATAGTCGGCAAAGACTTCGCTCCAGCCGTACCAGAAGCCTTGATTCGTGACCGATTCGCTGCCATAGGCAAACAGCGCGCGCGCCTGTTTGATCGCTTTCGCCAGTTCTTCGGGCTGCACGGGTTCGGTGCAGATCCGATCGGTTTCACGATCGAACGCGGCTTCCACTTCCTGCGGCGTGTGGCCGTTGCGCACGGTCGCGCTGAGGCTGTAGATGTATGGATCGGCGGTGGGAATCAGGCTGCCGCCCGCGTCCGTGGCGAGTTCGGTATCGACCAGTGCCTTGTACAAGCGTGATGACGCATTGGTCGTGCCACCGCCAAACATCGACAGCGACGATGCGCCCGCGAGAATGGCATCCATCGCTACCATCGCCGGAAAATCGGGATCGTTTGCGGCCGGAGCGCGATAGGCAATCTCGACATACGCGGTGCCACTGGGGCCTTCCGCAGTGACGCGCCGCTCGCCGCGCTGCTCGTCTTCAAACGCCTTGTACGACGGGACTTCCGGGCCGGGCTTGATCTTGCCAAAGTACTTCGTGATCAAAGCCAGCGCGTCTTCGGCTTTGAACGCGCCTACGGCGACCGCCACCGCGTTGCGCGGCGTGTAATAGGTGCGATAGTGATTGTACAGATCATCGCGCGTCATCGTTTGCAGATCGCACAAATAGCCGATCGTTTCGTGGCCGTAGCCGTGCGCATGGAAGGCCGCCGCCTGCACCTCTTCCCCTAACACGCGGCGCGGACTATTCTCGCCGCCCTGTTTTTCTGAGATGATGACGGTGCGCTCCGGTTCGACTTCGCGCGGGCTGAAGGGGGCGTTCGCCATCCGATCGGATTCCAGCGCGAGCGCAAGTTCGAATTTTTCAACGGGCAGGGTTTCGTAATACGTGGTGAAATCCAGCCACGTCATGCCGTTCCACTGGCCGCCCTCGCGCGAGATGGTTCGATCGGCAGTGCGGCCGGGGAACTGTTTGGTCCCTTTGAAGAGCATGTGTTCGACCCAGTGGCTGATGCCGGTGATGCCGGTGTGCTCGTGGCGCGAGCCGACGCGATACCAGCTCCAGAACGTGGCGACCGGGGCGTTGTGGTTTTCTTTGATGATGACGGTCAGGCCGTTAGGCAGAATCGCTTTCAGAACACCCTGCCCGTTGCGCGGTCGCGCGATGATCCTGGCACGCTGGACGGCCGGTTTCCTGGCGGTTGATTTTTTGACGATCGTTTTTGGCATCGCTTCTCCCATAAACAAAAATGGTGCGTGTTGGAACTTAAGAATTATCCCACACGCACCATGTATTCCGCAACACGTCAACGGCTGTTCTGTCCGCGCCCGATGCCGCGATAGCTAAAGCCCATGTCGGCCATCATGTTCGGCTCGTATACGTTGCGGGCGTCGACCATGACAGGACTCTTCATCAGGTTCTTCAGACGGCGCAGATCGAGCTGCTTGAACTCGTTCCACTCGGTCATCAGCACCATGGCGTCACAGCCCGCGCCGCACTCGTACGGATTGGCAGCTAATTCCAGATCCGGTTTCATCTGCCGGGCCACCGACATCGCCACCGGATCATAGGCCTGCACTTTGCCGCCCGCCGCTTCGATCAGGCTGATCACCTCCAGCGCGGGTGCATCGCGCATATCGTCGGTGTTGGGTTTGAAGGCCAGCCCCAGAATGCCGATCTTCTTGCCGGTCAGATGACCGCCCAGGAGTTCGCTCAACTTATCGACCACCTGCCGGCGGCGATCGGCGTTGATGTCCATGACGGCTTGAATCAACTGCGGATGGCGGCCGCGCTCTTTAGCCATGTGCGCCAGCGCCAGCACGTCCTTGGGGAAGCACGATCCGCCGTAGCCGATGCCGGCATCGAGAAAAGCGCGGCCGATGCGCTTGTCAAACCCCATGCCCGTCGCGACTTCCTTTACGTCCGCGCCCAGCGCCTCGCAAATATTGGCGATCTCATTGATGAAGCTGATCTTGGTGGCGAGGAAGGCGTTGGACGCGTACTTGATCATCTCGGCGGTGCGCAAGTCGGTGATCATGATCGTGGCACGTAGCGGCAGATAGAGCTGTGCCACTTTCTCGGCCGCTTCACGCTCTAATGAGCCGAGCACGATTCGATCGGGCTGCATGAAGTCGTAAATGGCGTTGCCTTCGCGCAGGAATTCGGGGTTCGATACGACGTTGAATTTAATCGGACGGGCTTGCTTCGATTTGATAATATCCGCCGTCCAGTCGCCGGTGCCGACGGGGACGGTGGATTTGTTGACGATGATCAACGGGTGATCCATCACCTGCGCCACGGATTCGGCCGCCTGTCGCACGTAATCCAAGTCGGCTTTGCCGTCCACCGCGCTGGGCGTACCTACCGCGATGAAGACATATTCGGCAGCCGTTTCAGGCGTCTCGCCGTTGATGGCGTCTGCGTAAGACGTGGTAAACGTGAGACGGCCCGCGTTCATGTTGCGGCGCACCACTTCTTCCAGCCCCGGTTCGTAGATCGGCAGGATGGATTTCTTCAGGTTCTCGACACGCTCGACGTTGACGTCGAGACAGGCCACGCGATGGCCCAGATCGGCCAGGCAGGTGCCGGTGACCAGACCCACGTAGCCCACGCCAATGACTGCGATATTCTTCATGATTGACCTCGTTTGGATTGAGAAGCGCTGCTCGTCAACGCTTCAAGTTTTGGAGAGCGCGTTGATTCTACCGTTAATTTGCGTCAGCCGCAATGATCCGGGCGGTGCGGCGGCCAATCTCGACGGCGTAGTTGGTGCCGCGATCCCACGGATACACTTGCGACATCGACGCGAAGTACAAATGCTTGATCGGTGTGCGGATGTCGGGAATGGCGCGCGAATGATTGATCGGCGGCACGGGCTGCGCGTATGTCTCGCGGAACAGCCACGCTTTCTTGATCCACGCTCGATCGAACTTCGGGTTGAAGCGCGTGAGGCTGGGCGCAAACCGATCGAGCAGCTCGTCGACCGTGAACTTGAAATACTCGTGATCGGCCTTCAGATAATCGCCGCAATAGATCAGGTGATCGCCGCCAAAGTGTTCGGGCGAGACGAAGTTAGTGTGCTCGCACATCGCCAGAAACGGAAAGCCCGCGTCTTTGGGCAGGTTATGCCAGTAGTAGCCTTTCTCACTGAGCTGTTGCGTCAACGAGATAATCAGCACGACCGCGCCCATCGATTTGAGATCGTTGAGCTGCGATAGATAGTCGGCTGGCAATGAGGGCGCGAGGCGCGTCAACAAACGCGGCGAGGTCGTTACCATCACCCGATCGTACATCAGCGCCCCGGCGGGCGTGTGCAACGTCAACGTGCCATCATCATTCGGCGCGCCGCTGTTGTTCGGCGCAATCTCGCGCACGGCGGTGCTCAGATGAATCGTTGCGCCGCGCTTTCGCACGGCGTCGGCCAGCGTATCGAAGAACGCCTGAAAGCCGCCGACAAACGTCCCCAATCGCGTGGTACGCGAATGGATGCGCGCCCAGAACCAGGCCATGTTGACTTGCCGATAGTATTCGTCGCCGAACTTACCCACCAGCAGCGGCTTCCACATCGAGTCGTACACGCGCTGTCCCATGTGGCGCGTCAGCCACTCGTCGGCGGTAACGGTTTCCAGCGCCTGCCAGTTGGAACTGAATTTCAGATTAAGTCCGGCCAACCCGAAGCGTGCGACATCGGTGAGCGGGAAATGCCGCAGCAGAAATTGCGGCATGTTGGTGAACATCGAATCGAAGGGATGGAACTGGCCCTGATAGTAGATGGCCGTGATCGGGCGCGGAAACAGCACCTTGTCGCGCGCGCCGATCTCGTCGATGAGGCCCAGTACGTCTTTATCGGACTGGAACCAGTGATGGTAAAACTTCTCCATCGTCCAGTCCCAGTGCGGTTCTTTGAAGCCGGCGGCCAGGCCGCCGGTGTTGGGCGCGGCCTCGTAGACCGTAACCTGATGCCCCTGCCCGGCTAAATCGTAGGCAGCGGATAGACCCGCTGCCCCTGCTCCGATGATGGCGATGTTCATGAGAAAGTCCTGACGAGTGACGAGTGACGAGTAAACTACGGCGTGACTGGCAAAGATCCCGTTTGTTGCAGCAACTGAAGAACTCGACCGGCTGCTGGCCGGAAGTGCTGTTCGCTCAAACTCCGAATGTCGATCCACCGCGGCTGCATCGCTTCCTCATCATCGACCTGATCGTCGGCCAATAATTGGCAGGTCACAGGCCGGCAACGATAAAAGAATTGTAGCGTATGCCAGGCGGTGTCAGTCGGATCGTAGTAAAAGAAACCTTCCTCGAAGTGCATAAGCTTACCTACTTCGATTTCAAGCCCGGCCTCTTCTCGCACTTCGCGCTTCAGGGCAGTCACCACCGGTTCGCCGATTTCTATTCCGCCGCCGGGAAAATCGTAGTTGCCGCTTGACCGCGTCTTGACGAGCAGCACGCAATTTTCGTCGGTGATAACGGCATAGGCGGACGGACGAAATGTCAGGCGTTCCTGCGGAACAGGCACGGTATTGCCGTAGATGGATTCACACTCAATGATGGACATGGCAATTTGAAAAGTGAAGATCAGTTAAGAACTGGCCGCTTCCGATTCCCTTATGCTCGCCGCCGTCGCAAAGTCGCTCCAGCGGATGCTCTCGCGCGCCATGTAGTAGAAACCCAGCAGCGTGATGGGCAACCATAGTGCGGCGTGCAACACCAGCGTGTAAGCGGTGGCGAGGGCGCGATTGACGCCAAACGCAGCCAGTACCTCGATGCCGGGCGTGTCAAACGTGCCGATATAGCCCGGCGCGGCCGGCAGCGTCGTCGCCAGATTCACTACGCCGTTCATCAACATCAGCGTGAAGAAACTCACCTCGAAGTTGAAAGCGTGCATGACGAACCAGTATTTCACCGTTTCCAGCAGCCAGATCAAGATCGACGTGAAGAAGACCATCACGATGTGACGCAGGTCGCGCAGCGCCGCTAGACCTGTGATAAACCGATCGATGAAGCCGCGCACCTTCTCGCGGAAACGCGCGGGCAGCAGCCGATCGATCAACGGGTTGTACAGGCGGGCGGCCAGCGCCGGTCGGGCGGCGAGAAACAAAAAGACGATCAACGCGCCGAAGAACACCAGGCTGCCGATGATCACTGTGGTGCGTAACGTATCCGTCAAAAAGGGCGCGGTGGGCAGCGCCACAAACACGAACAGCAGCATCACCAGGCCGTCGAAGATACGTTCCACAATCACCGTCGCCAGCGAGGCGCTGACGCTGACGCCTTCGTTGCGCTTCAGCACGTAAGCGCGCAGTAACTCGCCCGCCCGCGCCGGATAGACGTTGTTGCCCATGTAGCCAATCACGACCACGGGAAACAGGTGGCGCACCGACACTTCCTTCAACGGCTTTAGCAGATAATGCCAGCGCCACGTCCGCACCGCCACGCCCACAAAGTACACCGCTACGCCCGGCGCCAGCCAGACGTAATTGGCCGAGCGCAGGCCGCTCCAGACTTCCTCCAGTTTCAAACCGCGCAGCGCCAGCGCCACCAAGACCACGCTGATCACCACGCCCAGCCAGAATTGCCATCGTTTCAAGATGATTCACT
>JACRBO010000387.1 GCA_016219235.1 Chloroflexota bacterium | reverse complement strand
CCGCGTCCAGGATACTGATTGTTTTGGATCGCACTGTTGGTCGCGGAGAACAAGGTCGTCGCGCCGGCCAGATACAGGCCATAGGTATTGGACTGAATGGTGCTGGCGGTTACGGTCACTACACTGCCTGAAAACGCCGCGAGGCCATACACGGCCTGTTGGATGAGGCTGTCGTCCATGAGCAGGGTCGCACCATCATCCATGCGAACCGCGTAGCCAGTCGAGCCGCTGACCGTGCTGTGCGTGAGCGTCACCACGGAGCCAGCGCCCGTCGCATACAGGCTGATGTCGCCTGCCAGTTGCCCAAGTTGGTTGATGAGCGTATCGCTGATCCGCACCCGACTGTTGATGATCTGAAAGCCATAATACTGGCCCTGGCCACAGGCAAACCAACAGTAGTAAGTGAAGCCGTCGGACACCGTGCTGCTCTCCAGCACCACTTCCCCCGATTGAACATTGCGCATGTAAATGCTGCTGCCATAGTTGGGACTCGGCCCCACGAGGCTGTTGACCGCGCCGGCGTAGCGGACGGACACATGCCGCAACACCCCCGTGCCGCCGTCAAATACCAGGCCCGACCACTGAGAGGGAGCATTGTCAGCGACCGAAGTGAAAGTGATCGGCACACTGGCTGTGCCCAGCGCCGCCAGATGGCCCCCAACCTTCAACTCGCCGCCCATCACCGTCACCCCCGGCTCCACCGTCAACGTCACACCATTTATTACACTTACAACACCATTTAGGATATAAGGACTGCCTTCAATTCCCCAAACTGTATTGGTTATGATTTGACCAGTGACCGTTATACCTAATGGAGTATCACTCCGTAACACGGAGCTAGAGCTAGTAAATCCAAGCTCTGAAAGCCGTGAATCGGGTGTATCTACCGCTCCGTCAGACGAAACCAATGAAGGATTTAGAGCGCTTCCACTACTGTTGCTTAACAGATCATCCGCGTGATCACTTACTGGAATCACCGTTCTAGCCAAATCATCATTGCGGTTGTCAGTTGTAGCGTGGTAATCTGATGCTGGAGGTTCACTGACGGCGGTCGGTGCCAATGTGAGTTGTTCGCCGTCGTCACGCTCAAATTCGGCGGATGCTACCGGATGGTCTTGTGGTTCCGTACTGCCTATGTGTACGGCAACGGGCGTGGGCACTGCCGCTATATCATCCATTGTTTCTGAAGCGATCGGAAGCAACTGTTCTGAACGGGTTGATGCTTCATCAGCAGACAAGGTGGGCGATACAGGCAAAAGCGAAATGGCTAGTACAACCATTAGGACGAAGGGCCCAATTATGGCAAATAGATTTAGAGTACGCTTGGGATTTTGTACCTGGCTCATGGAGTCTCTCCTTATTGCCTTATTGGCCAACTTTTTCGTGAGCGATGATGGCGATCAGGCCGACCAAATGCGAACGCCCCCGTTAACTGGGGGCGTTCGCATGGTTGTTACAGAAGAATCAACAGCACCGTTGATGGATTGCATGGCTGTGAAACATAGGCGCACTCGACTTGCGCCCGGTGAGACCGCTGAGGCTTTCGCGGCGAAACATCATGGGGTTGGCGCATCTGCGTCTCCCAATCAACAATATCCCCCGCGAGAATATACGAATGAGGTCACATCATGTCTGAGTCGTGGCTATGCCAGTTATTCTATGTTACATTTTCGAAAAAGTCACGTCAGAGTTCTGTGGCATCTTTCCAGAAACTCACCAATTGCGCTCGCACAAGACCCCGATCCTGAGCATGCAATCCGTTCAGCTGCTATGGCAAACGATTTACTCCATCGCCCCCTCGTCCAACTGAATCAGTAGATTCCACAGAGCGATTTTCATCACATAGGTTGTAATCGCCGTCTGTTTGTTTGGTCCAAGCGTTCTCCTGATAGCCCGCGAGTTGGCCGAGGCTGCGCCAACTCGCGGGAAGCATTGTGCTGTACTGCTTTACGCTGTCAACTACGCAGCTTGTGGGGTCTCCGCCAGGCTCGGCACGCGCCACGCAATGTCGCGCCCGTAGATCGGCGTCTTCAGGGTGGAGTGATCGTCCTGCCGCCGACACATCAGCTGCGGCCCGGTGACCTTGATGATCGTCGCCAGCACCCAGACGGGTTTGCGCCCGCCGACGTCGACTTCGATCACTTCAGGCACATCGGTCGGTAGCCCGGTCGGTCGTTTAACAACCGGTGGCTGCGTCATAGTGGTCTTGGCGACCGGGGCAGATTTAGCAGCGGCCCGGTCTGGTTTGGCCGCGTCCGAGAAGTCCAGCGTGACCCGATCGAAGCGCTCCAACGACACGCTGAATGAGCCGACGGCTTCACGTTGAGCATTGAACTGTTTGATTAACGCTGCGCCGTTACGCTGCCATTTCTCAAACTCGCCCGCCAACGGATCACCGGACATGTTCCTGAACTCAACCCGCGCGCCACGTCGCAGGTAGACTTTCAAGCGGTCCGCTGTCAGGCCCACCCTGACCTCAAGTGGCGAAGCCAGCGACTCAGGCGGACTGAACCATGGGATTTCAGCACGATGCTGTTCGTGCCACGCCGCCCACTCGCGCGCCGTGTTGAAGCGGCAGAGTGTTTCCACCGCCGTAGACGGGGCCGTTGGCCCGGAAACAGCCGAGACGGCTTGCGACGCAGTGGCAGGCACGGCTGAGTCCGCCGTCGTCGCGACCACTTTTTCAACCGTGAGACCTTTCCCGCGCAACATGTCCAACTTGTTACCGCGGCCGGCTCCCAGGCCGACCAGCGCCTGTTTGGCGGCCTCATCCATTTCACCGAACACGAACCGATACCCGGCCGCCTCAACCTGCGCCACCTTGTTGCTGGCCAGCACGCCGACCGCTTCCACATGCGGATCGAGTGGTTGATCTGCCGGGTGGCGCGCGGCCAGCGCCGCCGTGTAGAGCGACTGCGTGGCGAGATAGGCTGCGGCGTCCGGCAACATGACTTCAGCGCGGCCCGTGCTCAAATGCACGTAGCCTTGCAGATAAGCGGCTTGCGCCTCAGTGCCGTCTACCTGCGCCTGAACCCAGCGCACAAACTGATCGCGCGGAGCATCGAAGGGATTGCCGATCAGGTGCGGATCGATCGACTGCCGTTTCTCGATGAAGTGTGAGTTGTTCGCAAAGAACTGCCAGCCCGCATCACCCAGCGCGTAGCCTTCGGCAAAGTACCGATAGGCTTGCGACCACTCAACCCCGTGCAGCGGATCGACGGCCAGCACCCACTCGTCAAACGCCGCGCGCTCCATGTCAAACGGATTGCGTGCCAGACCGAACGTCGGTATCTCGAACTTCTCCCCGCGTTCAGCCGGCGATAATTCATCCCATAGGCCGATCAGATCGCCCGGTGAAACCAGATTGGTAGCCGCGACGTTGGGCTGCTGGACTTCCACCACACACGCGCTGCCGGGCACAACGCGCACGACCTGCGCGTGCAGGATCGTGGACACCGAGCGGTAGACCACGTGATCGCCGGGGTTCAGGTGCGCGGCGAAGTAGGTTGTCCACTTGCCCAGTACAGCGTCATGGACGACCGTGGCCGACTCACATTCGCAGCGCAACCAGACGTTCCACCACTTGTTGAAGTCATTCCAACTAATGAGTTTCGCCCGGCGCGCCGTGCCTTCGACTTGCACGGCCATGTCTTCCACCGGCTTGAGCGGCCACTTCTTTTTCGCTTTCTTCACCTCGGCCGCGAGATCTTGCGCCAATTGCCGGACAATCTCGCGGGCTACCTGTTGAGGTGTGCTCGACAGGTTTTCGCCGGTCAAGTTGTGGAAACGGCTGCGATAGCCGGTGCTGCTGATGTTCGGCCCCCTGAACTCGAACCAGACGGATCCGTGATCAAAGCCGGTGCTGTCACGGCCATCATAGTGGACTAAGGCCTCCTCACCCTCCACCTCGATGCCGAAATCAGCCGGGTCATGCCAGACGGTCGGAATGACAAGCGCAGGAGCGGCCGCCACCGGCGCTTTCTTCCGCGACTTCTTCGCGGGAGTCTTCGCAGCTGCGGCCACATTCGACTGTATAGGTTGCGATGACACTGAGTCATCGGCGGCAATCTCGGCGACAGGTTCGTCAGGTTGATCCAGTACGACCGGCTCGTTCGCGTCACTGGTCGATTGGCCGGCGTTGCGTTTTCGTTGCGCAGCCACCCGATCGGGATACTCGCGCAGAACCTCGTCGGGCACGGGCTTGCTTTCAACCAGCGCGATCTGCACCAGCGTTGCGCGCAGCCGATCGAGATAGTCCACGGCCAGTTGCAGGATGTGGGCCGAGACCGGCTCATTGCCGACCAGCGTGTTCATCACATCAAACTCGTGATTCACGACCAACTGCAACAGGGTGTGATGCCCTGCCCCGTCCGAGAACGGTCGATGCGTGGCGAAGAATTCGTCGCGCGTCATCTGCCACGGCTCTTTGCCCCGCGCCGACTCAAAGGCGTCGAGGGTGCGCTGCCATTCCGCACGCGCGTAAGCAGTCGGTAGATAATCGGGCACGGCCAGGACATCCGTCACCGCCAGATCGCTCCCCGCCGTGCGTGACGGCGCGTGAACCCCCGCCGCCGCGCACTTCACACAGAACAGGTACGGCGCATCGACCACCCAGCCTGCCCGGAGTGCCTGTTGGACATCGGCAGACAGATCGTGGCAGTGACTGCACACGGCGTGTCGATCGATCTCGGTGGCGGGCTGAACGGGTGTGGCTGGCGCTTGTTCCAACGCGACCAGTTCTGACTGCCAGCGATTCAGCAAAGCAAGGACGGCGGCCTGGTCATACGGATACGTGCCCCGTTCGACCTGCACCGTCGTCCAGCCCAGTTGATTGCTCATTCGCTGCATCGCGCCGCCCGCATCCCAGTTAACGGTGTATTCGTCCGTCGCGCTCACAAAGAAGCCAAACCCCTTGTGTTCCGGGTGCGGCAGGTCGTGAATGGTCGGGACGCCGAGATCAGTATCGGCGATGAGCACCCGATCGTGCGTTTGCACGACCGCAGTCAACTCGCCGACGATAGCTGACGTCCAGCCCGGATGACCTGGCCGCAGGAACACCGGCGTCGGAATCTGCCAGGCTGCCAGCTGTTCGCGCAGCGCGTCCAGCGCCTCAAACAGCGTCGCGCCTTGTACGCGATCGTCAGCTGAGGCAGTGCGCGACAGCGCCACCCACTCGCCTTCCGGCGTCGCGTAGCACGCAACCCACGGGGTGCCGGGTTGATGATTGGGCCGCATCAACATGAGCACATCATCGTGCCAGGACTCGAAGAAGTCCGCGTG
>JACRBO010000386.1 GCA_016219235.1 Chloroflexota bacterium | reverse complement strand
TCAATCACACCTTAAGCGCATACGCCGTCACCAGATCGCCAAAATTCAATGGGATCGGCGTCTCGCTTAGCCGCAGACCACGGAACAGTCGCCCAAACAATCGGCCCAGCAGCGGGCTGAAGCCCCCGATCCGTGTAGCAAAATAGCCCAGCCGCAAATAACGCCCCTGCGCCGTTGAACGCAATACTTGAAAGCCCGCCTTCGTCAGCATCGCCTGCAAAGTGCGCTGCGAAAAGTAGTACACGTGCATTTCCATCAGCCACGGCCAGCGGCCGCCCATGACGCGGGCAAACAGGCTGTCGATGTCCATCGTGTGCACCACCAGCAACCCGCCGGGCTTCAACAACCGATATGCCTGCTGTACTTCCGCAACCGGATCGGTCAGGTGCTCGATCACGTCCCACATCGTCACCACGTCGATGGACGCATCAGCCAGACCCGACGTCGCCAGTGTGCCTTCGATCATGTGCAGGCCCTGCGCGCGCGCCTGTTCCACCGCCCAGTGACTGGGCTCCACGCCCCACGCTTCCCAGCCGTGCTGCGCGGCGATTTCCACAAACACGCCCGTATACGCGCCCACATCCAGCAACTTGCCCGGCGGCGCATGCAGCTTCTCCAGCGGCTGCAAATGGCGCTCAAACGTCAGCACGCGGCCGTCGCGTTCTTCCAGATAGAGCGGGTCTTCCACCGCTTCATACGAGTCCAAAATCTTCGAACCGTCGATGCGCGGATTGGTGTAGATCAGTCCGCAATTCTTGCACTGCACAATGGTATGATGCCGCCCATAACCGGGGCTGGTGCAGCGGAATGCCTCGACTGCCGTAGGCAAGACATCGTCGGCGACGGTGCTAGGAAAGCGCAAGCGCGTCTGATTGCTTCCGCACAAATTACACGCGACATATTCCATGATCAGTTAGCTCTTTCCCCGGCGAACTTTTCCCGCAGCCGCCGCGCGCTCAAGCGGCCCACCGTTTGCAGCGCCCGCCAGACTTCTGCCTGAGAGATTTTCGACGTGCCCCGGCGGCGGTCTTCAAACACGATCGGTACTTCACCGATCTGAAAACCGTTCCGCTGCACATCGAAGATCATCTCGATCAAAAACGAATACCCGTTGGCAAAGATCGCGTCCAGATCGATCGCTTGCAGCACTTCGCGCCGGTAGCAGCGGAAGCCGGCGGTGCAATCCTTGGCCTGCAAGCCCAGCATGATCTTCGCAAAGCCGTTGGCGCCTTCACTCAGCGCGCGCCGCTTCCACGTGCAGTTCAGCGTGCCGCCGCCCGGCACGTAGCGCGACCCGATGACCATATCGCGTTCCAGGCTCAACTCCAGCATCGCCGGAATATACCGCGGGTGATGCGAGAAGTCCGCATCCATCGTCATGATCCGATCGAAGTCCTGCGCCAGCGCGTGCTTGAACCCGGCGATATACGCCGTCCCCAGGCCCAATTTGCCCGCCCGATGGATCACCTGCACCCGATGGGTCTTCGCCGCCCACGCATCCGACGCTTCACCGGTGCCATCCGGCGAACCATCGTCCACGTTGATCACGCTTAGATTGACGGGCAACGCCAACAACTCTTCGATCAATATATCGATGTTGTCGCGTTCATTGTACGTTGGCACAATCACCACTGGCTTCATAAACAATTCTCAATTCTCAATGCACAATTCTCAATGTCCATACAAGCGATTCACCGGCGACTCCGTAGTGCGCCTTCCGCATTGCGCATTGTGAATTGTGCATTGTGCATTAAATTGGCAGCTGTGATTCATTCAGCGCCAGCCCCAGCGTCAGCATCCACAACAGCGCGTAGTTCAGACCGCGTTTCGATCTTCGCGCCGCCGCATACATCACCGTGGCCGCGATAAGGCCCACCACAAAGCGCGCTATCGCCAGCGGCTCGCGAAACGTCGATTGGGGCGTAAACGCGATCACAGCCGCATTGATCAGCAGCAGCCACATCGGCAGATCGAACCGTCGTCGCACCGCATCCCCGATCGTGCGCCACAGGCCGATCGCCGCCGGGATCACGGCCAGTGGCAGCGTCAGCGCGGCAATCAACGCGAAGGCGCGGCCATCAATCGCCGCGATCGACCACAGGCCCCGCAGCGGAATGATCTCGAACGGCGTCGCCAGCGCCCCGCCCGAGCCTACCCCAAACTGCCCAAACCAACCGTATAAGATCAACTGCCAGATCACGAATGGCGTTACGGCGATAATACTCACTTTAAGGCTGTTTCGCCCATCACGCTGCGCGAGATACGTCAACACCGCGCCCGCCGCAAACATCAACGTCATCTCTTTGGTCAACGCGGCCAACGCAAATGCAACTGCCGCCGCAGTCGATCGATTTTTCAAGAGCAACAGCACGCCCGCTTGCGCCAGACCGTAGGCCAGCGGTTCCGTCAAATCCAGCCGCACGCCCATCAATGTCCCGGCGTTCAGGCCATACACCAGCGCATACCAGCGGCTGGCGCCATAGTGCGCTAAGATTTCTTCGGTGCACCAGGTCCCGGCTGCCAACGCGATGACGTTGAGGGCGATCAGCGCCCACGGGATCAAATCATTGCTGCCCAATGCGCCGGCGCGCGCCGCCAGCGGATACACGATGCGCTGATACCGGTACGCGGGCACATCGACCTTGGTCCAGCCGTTCGCCGGATCGCGCGCGATCTGATACGCAAACTGGCCGTCGTAACCGGGCTGACCGCCGGGTACACCCGGATCGTACAACGGCCCGATTAGCGCGAAGAACTTTGGATCGAAATTGCCGCGTGCCAGCGTGATCGCTGCATAGATCAAGCTGATCGCCAGCACCACCTGCCACGGCCGCAGGCGTTTCATGCTCGCCCGCGCTTCGCGGACGCCCGCCGGGACGCCTGCCGGGTCACGGTCAATCCGATCAGCACGATCACGCCGCAGACAATCGTGATCGCCGCGCCGATCTTCACCGAAGCCGGTTCATACCGAAACTCGATCACATGCTCGCCCGCCGAAAGTTTCACGGCGCGAAAAGCGGTGTTCGCCAACTCGATCGGTGTCGGCGTCCCATCGACCAGCGCGTGCCAGCCGGGATAATACGTATCGGCCAGAATCAAATACCCGTTGGCCGGCGAAACGGCGCGTATTGTAACGGTGTTGCCAGAATCGGTCAAAGACTGAATCGACGATCCAGGCGCGCTCGTATCAATCATGTTATCGGCCAGATTAGACGCGATGCGGGCGCGCGGCAAGACCTGATCATTGCGATACACCGTTGCGTCGGCCGTTTGATGCACGATCGGGAGATCAAACACTCGCGGCGAAAT
>JACRBO010000385.1 GCA_016219235.1 Chloroflexota bacterium | reverse complement strand
GTGCTGCACTGGGCCAACTACGACGCCACTGGCCGCACGCGCGACGACACGCGCACCTATCAAATTCTGGTGCTGGAAAACGAGTGGCTGAAAATTTGGCTGCTGCCGGAAGTGGGCGGCCGCATCTACGAAATCTTCGACAAGTCCACCGGGCGCGGTTTGCTCTATCGGAATTACGTGCTGAAGCCCACCAACTGGGGTCATGCCGATCAAGGCTGGTGGCTGGCGGCGGGCGGCATCGAGTGGGGCTTGCCGGTGGATGAACACGGTTACGAGTGGGGCATCCCGTGGTCGTACGAGATCATCACGGGGACGAGCGGTATCACGGTGACACTGCGGGACTCCACCGCGCCCGATCGCTTGCGCGCGGCGATCTCGGTCTACCTCCCCAACGATCGGGCCGTGTTGGTCATCCATCCGCGCCTCGAGAACGATCGCAGCATCGATCTCAACTTCAAGTGGTGGATCAATGCGATGCTGACGCCGGGCGGGATGAACACCGTGGGCACGTCGCAATTCCAGGCCGATCAGAACGTGCGCTTCATCTACCCGATCGATCAGGTGACCATCCACTCGACCGGCGACGACTCGCTGCCCGGCCCTACCTACCCCGGCGGCCCCACCGTGTCGATGCCGTGGCCGGTCTTCGGCGGGCGCGATCTTAGTTACCTGCGCAACTGGCGACAATTTCTGGGCTTCTTTGCGCGACCGTCGGCGCAGAGCGATTTCGCCGCGGTGTATAACGTCAACAGCAGCGACCCGACCAACAAAGATGGCATGGTGCGCATCTTCCCGCATCAGGTCACCACCGGCCTCAAAGCCTTTGGGATGGGCTGGACCAATCCGCTGCCGTGGGAGTTGTGGGGCGATCTGCCCCTGCACTACGTCGAGCTGCACGGCGGCCTCGCGCCCACGTTCTGGGAGAGCGTCTCGCTGGCCGCGCACTCGGCCATCGAGTGGGACGAGACGTGGTATCCGGTGGCGGGCCTCAACGGCCTCACCACGGGCAATGCCGAAGCCGCGCTCAATCTGGAACAGACCGGCTCGCAATTGATCGTCGGCCTGCACTCGACGCGCCCGCACACCGACGCGCATTTGCGCGTGACGCGACGCTACACCTGTCAGGTCTTAGGCGATTACGATCTAAGCGATGTTCAACCCGGCGTGCCCATCACGCGCTCGATCGCGACGACGTGGCAGCTGCAAGATGTCAGCGTGCTCTTCACGACCGACAACGATCAACCGCTGTTGCTGCATCAGATCACCAACGACGGCCTGGCGCCGACGAACGTCGGCATCATGGGGCCGGGCGCGATCGTTACGCAGACGCAGATTCCGATCAATCTGGTGGCGATGGATTGGGACTGTGTGCGCTCGTATGATGTGCAGGTGAAAGACGGCCTGTACGGCGCGTGGTCCGATTGGCTGATCGGCGCCCCGACGACCGCTCACACGTACACGGGCACGCCCGGCCACACCTACTTCTTCCGCGCCCGCGCCCGTGACTTCGCCGGCAACCTCAGCGCCTACGGCGACGACCTGTGGGGCAACACCTACACCACCGTGTTGTTGACGCCCGCGCCCGTGCTAGAACTGTCGTACAAACTCGCGCCGGCCTTCGCGGAGAACGATCACTCGATCGCGTACACGATCGTCGTCAACAACAGTGGATCGCTCACGGCGACGGCCACGATCACGGATAATCTGCCTCCGTTGACCACGCTCATCACCGACTCGCTGGGCAGCAGCCTCCCGCCCACGCCGACGGTGAACGGCAATCAGATCACATGGAGCGGCGATGTGCCGACGGGCACGGCTGTGACGGTGTACTACTCGTTACAGCCGGACAACGGTCTGCCGAATGCGACAGTGCTCATCAATACGGTTGAGATTGATGGCGGCGTACTGCCCGTTATGCGCACCGCGCGCGTCATCGTCAATCCGTATCGAGTGTGGCTGCCAGTGATCGTGCGGTGAGCAGACCTGTCAGGTGGGCCGCCAGAGTACGACCTGTCAACGATCATTTGGCCCACCTGACAGGTCTCCGATCCGTGTTATAATCAGCCCGTCGGGCGATTAGCTCAGTTGGTTAGAGCGCCTCTCTTACACAGAGGAGGTCGTAGGTTCGAGCCCTATATCGCCCACTCTAGTGTGAGTCC
>JACRBO010000384.1 GCA_016219235.1 Chloroflexota bacterium | reverse complement strand
GCAACTGGGTCCGATCGATCTGCGGCGCGACCGCGAGCGTGCGCTCATCGACGATCACGTCACCGGGCCGCCACAGTCTCATCGGGTAGAAACCGTTCCCGTTATCGCCATCGGCGGTGATCATGACCTGCCCCGCCGACAACAGGTGCACAAAGAAAGTTTGATCGGCGCCGAGCGTGCCCGTTATACTCCACAATGTCCGCAGCCGCCACTGGGTATCGGTCAAGCGCTCGATCGAGTGGCCCAATAATTGCGCGCCGTTGGCAAAGCGGGCTTCCGGCGTTAGTGACAGAGCCACCGACTCAGCCTGCACCCGCACATAGGCATAAAACGGCTGCGCATCGCGATCGCCGCGCGCTAGCGGCCCGGCGGTGACGCGCACCGCGTGCGGCCCGTCGAGCGGCGTAAGCGCCTGCCACCACTCTTCATACGGCCAGCGGAAGAAGAGCGTTTTGTCGCCACGATTCGGCGCGGCCGGCTGTACGCCATCGGGCACGGCTTCAAACGACTGATCAACCAGGAAAGCGATGGATGGATAATCCCGCACCAGACGCTCATCGATCGATACGCGATAGCCCGCCGCTAATGCGCCGCGCGCCGAGTTAGCGAGTGTTGTCGCGGCTGCCTCAAAGGCATAAGCCGTATTTGGATCAGCAGCGTAGCGTGCGTAATCTGAGATGGTCTGCGCCATCGAGACCATCAGCACCCCGGCGATCATTACCCAACTGAGCACGCGCCCGGCGCGAGTCCGAGCCGACAGCCACTGCGTCAGCGTATCCAACCCAACCGCGGGAATCACCATCAATACGGGTAAGATGCCCACCGCCCGCAAAAAGTGCGGCGTATCTTCAGCCAAAATCGTTGGCAGCAACATCACCGCGATCCACAACAAGACGAATACGCTGGGCAGCTTACTGGGCAAAGTCACACGCGCAACTGGCGTGTAGTCCAGGAAATCGGGCAAGGGTGTTAAAGTCGATCGTCGGCGCTGGATCGCGCCGAGGATCAATCGGACGAGGCCAAACACAAAAACGATCGTCACCAGCCAGTCAAACACCGGCCGATAGGGCACATTGTGGCGCGGGATGCGATCGCCCTGCCAGAAGAACATGCCCAACGCCTTGAACGTATTGCCGATGGCCGCGCCCACCACATCGCCGCCGTTGATGGCGGGATTCAAGATCGACACATCGCCGGGGCGGCCCATCACCACGTCCCAATTAGCCAACGCCGTGATCCCAAGTGGCGCAACCACGATACCCGCTGCGACGATAAAGATCAGCGTGCCCGGCCACAGGCGCTTGAACCGTTGCGCAAAGATCAGGCCCAGGCCAAAGAGCACCAACACCACGGGCGTAAAGCGCCCCGCGAGATACGTGTAAAACGATGCGCCGTACAGCGCCCCGGCGATCAGCCAGTCGTACCAGCGGCCCGATCGATACGCCCGCACGCCCGCCGCAATCGACAGTGCAATGAACAGCGGCAGCGTCCCGGCGCGAAAGCCGATCAGGCTCAAGTGAATGGGCCACAGCGTGATGGTCATGAAAGCCGCCGCCAACAAACCAATGCGGCGATTGAACAACTCGCGCGCCATCCAATACGTGACGGGGATGGTCAAGATGCCGATGAGGGCCGACGGCAAGCGCAGCGCATAGATCGTGCGCCCCAGCCACTCGATGCTCAGTGCAGCGAGGTAAATGAAGAACGGTTCGCGGCCGTTATTAGCGGCAAAATACAATGGGCGTTCGCCGCCGATCACACGCAAGGCGTCCAGGCCGTAGTAAGCCTCGTCGTGATAAAGGCCGGGCGGCCACGCACCCAATTCGTATAAACGCAAAACCCCGGCCAGGAGCATCAAGCCTATGACCGGGGCCAATTCTCGCAAGAACTTACGCATGTCTGTAATCGATAATCGGTCGGGCAAAATCCTCAAATTCAAGCACGCACAGGTGCGCGCAAAGTATAACACAGGCAGACCATGTGTCAAAACGCACCGTGCTATAATCTTCGCATTATGCGTGTCGTGATGGTCTCCAAAGCGCTGGTTGTCGGCGCATATCACAGCAAGCTCGCCGAGCTGGCCGCACTGCCCAACCTCGATTTGATCGCCATTGTGCCGCCTGGCTGGCGCGACGAGCGCGGCCTATTGTCGCTGGAGCGCACGCCCACGCGCGGCTATCAGCTCATCACGACGCCGCTGCGCTTCAATGGCAACTTCCATTTGCACTACTATCCGCAACTGCCGTGGCTGTTGAAGCAGCTGCATCCGGACATCGTGCATATCGACGAAGAACCGTACAATCTGGCGACGTTCCTCGCTTTACGCTCGGCGCAATCCATCGGCGCGCGCAGTCTGTTCTTCAGCTGGCAGAACCTCAACCGGCGTTACCCGCTGCCCTTCAATTTACTAGAACGTTACGTGCTCTCGCACGTCGATGCGGCGATTGCGGGCAATCGCGATGCGGTGGACGTGTGGCGCGCCAAGGGCTATCTCGGCCCGATCGAGGTCATTCCACAATTCGGGGTCGATCCGATCGCGTTTACGCCTGAGCCAGGTAAACGGTCAATCGGTCAATTCGTGATCGGTTACGCAGGCCGCTTCGTCGAAGAAAAAGGGGCGGATGTTTTACTGAAGGCCGCCGCCGGACTGGACGGCGACTGGCG
>JACRBO010000375.1 GCA_016219235.1 Chloroflexota bacterium | reverse complement strand
TACTGGCAGGTCAATTCCCCGGTCGGGATATCGTACTCTTTCCTAACGGTCTGACCATCGCCCGATTCCACACGCACGGTGCCGATCAACCGTGTACCGCGCTCCCACGTAATATCGACAAATTTGGTCGGCGATTCGACTCCTTCGTTGAAGTAATGGAAGTTGCCGCTGCCGCCGGTCGCTTCGATCGAGATTTGCACGATCACATTGCCGGGCTTGCCAGGCGACGGGGCGCGCCGGCAACTGGCGACGTAGACCGCCACACTCAACGGGCCAGACGAGGTGGGGCTGGGCCGGACGCGAGTCACCACCGGTGATGGCGTCAGCGTCGGAGCCGGTGTCAATGTCGGCGTCGGCGTAAGAGTGGGCGGCGTCGGCGAAGCCGGCGCGTCGGTCGCCATCAAACTGGGCCGCGCTGTCGCGGACGGGCGCGTTACATTCAACTCGGGCACAGGAGTGGCGGTATGAGCGCGTGGTGTAATGGCACTCCGGCCACAGGCAGACAATAGACCAGCACAGATCAAAATCAGGCCAGCCAACAACAGACGATTCATGCATGATCTCCGGCGTAAGATGAACAGCCTCACCACGCCGTCATTTTACCACTCGTTCCCCTCGATTGCGTTTGAAGGATCAAACCGGCGCACGCACACCCATCTTTACGGCACAAACAGTTTCAACCAGTTCGTGTTGCAAAAGATGCCGCACGCCATCAGCACAAAGATGACGAATAAAATCGGGCCGCAGCCGCAGCCCAACAAACTGCCGCTGCCAAAACCGATGCCGCGCTGCAGCCAGGCAAACACCTTATCCAGCAGGAACAGCTGCAACAGGCCCATCAGACAGCCGGGACGATTATCGCGATACATGGCGCAGCTCCTTGAATGAGAATCTGGTTGGATTATAGATCACGCCAGGTGGTCCGCATGTCAGGCACGTCCCAACTCGCTGACAATTGACTCAAGGTTTGAGCTGCTTTCTGAAATGGATTAGCCGCTCGGCCTCCTCGTACCCGATGGCGAGGTGGGCGCGATAACTGACCTCGTTATCGATCCACGTATCCGAGCCCATCTCAGTAAAACCCTGCGCGATAGCCCACTGCTCCGCGGCCCGCACCAACGCTCGACCGATGCCCTGCCCCCGCAAGTCCGCATCGACGTACCAGCCTTCGATGTAACCGACCGGCGAGGTGTCACAGTCCTCGGCATATTTGCGCTGGCCCGCCTCCACGAAGCCGCCGAGTGCGCCGTCGTCGCGATCGGCCACAAAGGTGGCGGTCGATTCATCGGCGCGGAGGGTCGCCAGCTCAGCCCGCAGATCATTGGCAGGTTGATCGGGCCACAACGTCAGCCGCATCCGCAGCCATTCATCGAAATCCCGTTCTTCGACTGGGCGAATAATCATCTTGTGCCTCCCCTCAGCAGCAATTCTCATTATGGCTTTCAAGTGAGGAGTCAGGCACGCTTCGCGCCAGACGCCGGGCGCTGCCACGAGCCGCACGTGGGCGTGCTTGCTCCTCGGTCAAATTGAAAATTGCTGTCCCCTCAGACCATGATAGCAAAAGCGTCGAGATCAACGAGTGACCTCGACGCTTCACACTGCCATCCAATGGCTGCTGTTCAACCAGCAATCAACTCAGGCTAGACTTCATCGCTTCCATGCGGCCGGAGACCGACGCATCCACGACGCGGTCACCCACGCGCACCAGCAAACCGCCCAGAAGCCTGGGATCGACCTTGAAGTCCACTTCGCTGGCGCCGCGCCCGGTCAGGTCGCTCGTGATCGACGCCTGCTCGTTCGCGGACAGCGGCAACGCCGAAGTGACTTCAGCCTTCGCGCCGGCCGCGCTGACGCCGGGATCGAGCAACACCACTTTGCCCGCCTTCACGCCGCTGAAGAATTCATCGACCAGCGCGCGCTGGCGATTGGCATCCATCGATTCGCCGACCAGTTTGTTAGCCGCCGCCATCGACAGCGCCACCACCTGTGTGCGCAGATCGGCCAGCGCCTTATTGCGCTCCAACAGGGCCTCTTCCTGCGCCTGTGCCTTGAGGCGGGCGGCGTCTTCGTTGGCCTTAGCGATGATGGCCGCCGCCTGTTTTTCGGCGTTGGCGGTCATCTCGGCCACCGTCTTCTGGCCTTCGGCCCGCGCCTCATCCATGCGCTTGCTGTAGTCGGCTTCGATGTTCGCCAGCCGGGCCTCAGCCTTGCGCGCATCCTCCAGGCCTTTGGCGATCTTCTCGCGGCGGCCATCGAGGAATTTCAGAATAGGCTTGTACGCCACCGACCGCAGCAAGAGCATCAACACAGCCACATTGACGATCTGTGCAATCAGCAGCGTGAGGTTAATACCTAATTTTTCCACGCTGAGCCTCCGTTTAAGCGCTGACGACGAACATCAGGATCAATGCCACGACCAACGCGTAAATCGCGATCGCCTCGGCAAATGCCACACCGAGGATCATGTTCGTCTGAATGTTCGCCGAGGCATCGGGGTTGCGGCCCATCGCCTGCAGTGCGCCCTGCATCAGAATACCGATACCGATGCCAGGCCCAATCGCACCCAGGCCAATCGCCAGGCCGGCGCCCAGGAACCGAATCGCGTCAACGAGTGCCTTTTCCATGTTGTGCTATCCTCCTCAAGGGGGTAGTGATGATTAAAGTCGAGTTTAGTGGTGTGCTTCTTCGTGACCGTCGTGACTGGTCATCGCCGCGCTGATAAACGCCAGCGACAACATGGAGAACACGAGCGCCTGAATGAAGCCCACAAACAGTTCCAGTCCGTAAAACGGCACCGGCAAAATGAACGGCATCAGCGAGGTCATCACGAACAACAGCACGCCGCCCGCGAAGATGTTGCCCAGAAGACGGAAGGCAAACGACAGGATGCGGGAGATCTCGGAGACCAGTTCCAGGAAGCCCACGACGAAAAACATGATCCCCATGCCGCCCTTCTTCAAGGCCGGGATATTAATGAACTTATAGAAGTAAGCGCCGCCCAAAGCCCGCACGCCAAAGACCTGCACCAGCACCATCGTGACCAGTGACAGCGCCAACGTCGTGTTGATGTCGCTGGTCGGAACGCGGAAGAACGGCACCACGATGCAGGACGTGCACAGTTCAGATGCAGGCTCGCCCTCGGCCGGCTGGGCTTCGCCTTCGGTCGCGTGCGCCTCAAGCGCCACGGGCTGAGCGCGATCGACGGTGTACAGCGTCCCCGCGATCAATTCGACCGGCTTGTAGCCCGTGCCTTCGTGGGGCGTGTGCAGCGTGCCAATGCTCTCCATGCCGGGCACCATCTCCATCCAGTTGGCAAACAATACGAAGAGGAAAATCGTCGCCATGACGGGGAAAATCTTCAAGGCATTGGAGCCGGCGACGTTTTTGCACAGACCATACAGGCCGTCCATCATCAACTCGAAAATATTCTGCGCGCCGCGCGGAATTTCAGCGTCAGGGTCGCCGCGCCGAATCTTGCGCATGGCTGCAAATACAAACAACAACAATACGGCGTCGGCGAGGATAGTGGTGATGAGCGTGTTGGCGACGGGGAAGCCGCCGATCGAGAATGGCGCTTCCGCGGGCAGCGCCACCGCCGGGAAGTTACCCAGCTTACCCAGTGTGCTCGCCAGGCTGCACAAGCCGACGATTACGGCAATGAACACCACCCACTTAATCAGCGTGCTCAAGGGCCTTGTCCTCCTGCTTGGATTTCGCTGCG
>JACRBO010000039.1 GCA_016219235.1 Chloroflexota bacterium | reverse complement strand
GGGTGTTGGTGGAAGCGCGCGCTTCCACCAACACCCCCTGGAGAACAACGATGAGCACAATGAGTTTGAGCACGAAACGCTTGGGCGTCTTCCGGGTCTTGCGCGGCTCCTCGATTCTGGGTCCGTTAGCCGCTTTGCTCCTGGCGATCTTTTTCTTTTCTTCACAGACCGATCGGTTTCTGACCGGCACCAACCTGTCGCTGGTCGTCCAGCAGGTGATAGTCGTCGGCGCGCTGGCGATCGGGCAAACCCTGGTCATCCTCACGTCCGGCATCGACCTTTCATGCGGCATGGTGATGGCCCTCAGCCAGGTCCTCAGGACGAGCCTGGCCGTCAATCACGGCGTGCCGCCGCTCCTGGCGATCCTGCTGGGGATGCTCGTGTGTTTAGGCTTTGGCTTCCTGAACGGCTTCCTGGTGACGACGGTTCATCTGCCGCCCTTCATCGTCACCCTGGGCACAGTCAACATCGCTTTCGCCACAATGATTATTTACA
This sequence comes from Chloroflexota bacterium, assembly GCA_016219235.1. The sequence continues at coordinate 6,095 of JACRBO010000039.1, read as the reverse complement.
CGACGCAGACGATCACGGGCCTGCCGGACATTATGCTCTTTCTGGGCAGCACTTTCAAGATCGGCTCAACGGCGATTACGTATGGATCGGTGCTGTTAGTTGTGTTGTATCTGATCATGTGGTTTGTCTTGCGCTCGACGGTCTTTGGGCGTTACATTTATGCCGTGGGCGACAATCCCGAGGCGGCCCGCCTGGCCGGCATTCCCACGACGCGCATATTGATCGCGGTGTATATGCTGGCTGCCTTTTTCTATGGTATTGCGGCCTTATTCTTCATCGCCCGAACCGAAGTCGGTGATCCACGCGCGGGCGAAAATCTCAACCTGGAGGCGATCACGGCGGTCGTGCTCGGCGGCACCAGCCTGTTCGGCGGCCGGGGCAATATTATGGGCACGTTCATCGGCGCGCTGACGGTGGGGGTGTTCCGCAACGGGCTGCAACTCATGGGTCTGCCTTCCATCGCTCAAGTGTTGATCACCGGCGTGCTGGTCATCCTGGCGGTATCGATCGATCAACTCTCGCGCCGCGGGAAATAGGAAGTCATTGCGAGCATCTTTTCGCGAAGCAATCTCCAGGCCAATCAAAGAATGTCGCTAGCCGTGCCAAAGATTGCTTCGTCGCAAACTGCGCTCCTCGCAATGACGCCTGAATAGTTGCAACCCGAATTAGGAGTCAAAACGATGGCCGCTTCCAACGACAAAGTCCTGCTTGAGATCAAGGGGCTTAGTAAAGCGTTCCCCGGCGTTCAGGCGCTAGAGTCGGTCGACCTCGACATTCGCGAGGGTGAAGTCCATGCGTTGCTGGGCGAGAACGGCGCGGGCAAATCAACCTTGATCAAAATTCTGTCCGGCGCTTATCCCAAAGATCGCGGCGAGATTCTGTATCAGGGCAAGCCGATCGAGATTAAGACGCCCCACCACGCGCAGCAGTTGGGCATCTCGACGATCTATCAGGAATTCAACCTGGGGCCTGATCTGACCGTGCCGGAGAACATTTTTCTGGGTCACTTGCCGCACCGGGGGCCACTGGTCGATTGGGGTCTCGCCAAAACTCGCGCCGAAGAGATCTTAAACCGTCTGGGCATCAAACTGCCGATGGATGTTCCCGCCTCAAAGTTGACCGTGGCCGAGCAGCAGCTCGTCGAAATCGCCAAGGCCCTGGCGCGCGAGACGCGCCTGCTGATTATGGATGAGCCGTCGGCCGTGCTCGGAGACAAAGACCTGGAGAAGCTGTACCAGATCATTCGCGCACTCAAGGCGGAAGGCATCGCCATCATCTACATTTCACACCGGCTGGTCGAGATATTCGACATCGCCGATCGGGTGACGGTGCTGAAGGATGGCCGACTGGTCGGCACGCGCGATGTCGCCGACGTGACCATGCCGGAACTGGTGCGCATGATGATCGGGCGCGATCTACAAGACGTTTACCCCAAACGCACCGCGGCCGTGGGCGACGTGCTGATGGAAGTCAACAACATCAATCGGCCCGGCGTGTTGCACGATATTTCGTTTCACGTGCGCGCGGGTGAAATCGTCGGGATTGCGGGCATGCGCGGCGCGGGTCGCACCGAGTTGGCCCGCGCGATCTTTGGCGCCGACCCGCATCAGGGCACGATCACGCTGGCGGGCGAGTCGTTGACGGTGCGCTCGCCGCAAGACGCGATTCGCCATCGGGTGGCGCTGGTGACGGAAGATCGCAAGGCCGAAGGACTGTTCCTCAAATTATCGGTCTCTACCAATACCACCATCTCCGGCTTGAAAGCATTGTGTCAGGCGGGCATCATCCGGCTGCGCCGCGAAACCGGCGTTGTGGCCAGGTTGATCGATCAGCTGAAAATCAAAGCGCCCAATGCCAACTTCATCGTCGGCAACATGAGCGGCGGCAATCAGCAAAAGGTGGTGCTGGCGCGCTGGCTCAACATCGGCGCGCGCGTGCTGCTCATGGACGAACCCACGCGCGGCATCGACGTGGGCAGCAAAGCCGAGATCTATCAGCTCATGGCGCAGCTGGCCGAACAGGGTGTGGGCCTGATCATGATTTCGTCGGAGTTGCCCGAAGTGTTGGGCATGAGCGATCGGGTGCTGGTGATGCACGAGGGCAAGCTCGTGAAAGAATTGTCGCGCGCCGAAGCCAGCGAAGAATCGATCATGGTGTACGCCACCGGCAGTCATACTCAAGCGGCCATGACCTAATATTGGACGCTGATTAACGCAGATCAAGAGCGAAATCAGCGAAATCAGCGTTTACACTTGCCCTGGCGGGCAGTGCCAGGGTCTGCGTCCCGAAGTTTTGTTATTGTGGATGTCGAACCTAAGCGCGTCTTGCCTGGAAAGTTTATGAACTCTCAGGAGTGTTTGCTCGGCCTCGACATCGGCACATCGGGTCTCAAGTGTGTGCTGGTCGATCGCGCCGGGCAGGTGCTGGGACTCGCCTTTCGCGGCTACGCGCCAAATACTCCACAACCAGGCCGGGCGGAACAGGACCCCGAAACCTGGGTTGAGGCGGCGGTGTCCGCCGTGCGCGAGGTGGTTGATCGCTCCAGCGTTGATCGCAACTCGATCGCGGGTCTCGGCTTTTCGGGCCAGATGCACAGCACGGTCTGTCTCGATCGCGATCGGCGCGTCCTGAGTCCGGCGATCTTGTGGCTCGATCGACGCAGCGCGCCGCAAGTCACCGCGTTGCGCGAACGAATCGGAGCAGCACAACTCGCGCAGTGGATCGGCAACCCGATCGCGCCCGGCTTCATGCTGGCGTCGTTGTTGTGGCTGAAAGAATCCGAACCGGCCACGTGGGATCGATTGGCGCACGTCCTCCTGCCCAAAGACTACGTGCGCTTCCGGTTGACAGGTGAACTCGGCACCGATTATTCCGATGCTTCGTCAACGGCCTTGCTCGATGTTCAACATCGAACGTGGTGCAGCGAGTTGGCTGACGCGGCTGGAATTCCTCTCGACATCTTGCCCCCGTTGTTTGAATCCGCCGCGCCGATTGGACATCTCACATCCCAGATGGCCGATGCGATGAACTTGATCGCCGGGTTGCCCGTAATGTGCGGCGCAGGCGATCAGGAAGCTCAAGCGATTGGCAACGGCTTGATCCGCCCCGGAATTGTGTCCTGCACCATCGGCACGGGCGGACAGCTGTTTACGCCCATCGAGCAGTATCAAAGCGATCCACAGCTGCGCTTGCACACGTTTTGCCACGCCATCCCCAATCAATGGCATTGGGAAGCGGCCACGTTAGCCGCTGGCCTCAGCCTCCGTTGGTTGCGCGATGAGGTGTTGTCTGGCCAGTACACGTATCAAGCAATGGCCGACGCCGCGGCAACAACCGAACCCGGCGCGGAAGGTCTGATCTATCTTCCCTACCTTGAAGGCGAACGCACGCCGCACATGGATCCCAACGCGCGCGGCGTTTTTTGCGGCCTGACGCTGCGTCACACCTGGCGACATCTGACGCGCGCCGTGATGGAAGGTGTGGTGTTCTCGCTGCTCGACGGGCTTGATCTGATGCGCTCAATGGGGCTGTCGATCGAAAGAATTGTGGCTTCGGGCGGCGGCACACAACATTCGCTGTGGTTGCAGCTGCAAGCCAACATCTTCGACGCGGACGTGATCAAATCAGAGACGCAAGAAGCCGCGGCGCTGGGTGCGGCCTTGTTGGCCGGAATTGGAGTCGGCGTATATTCAGATTTCGGTGAGGCGTGTGAGGCCACCGTTCGCTATAGCACATCAGTGTATCAGCCGCGTCCCGCCGTCAGGGCGCGCTACCATCGGCAGGCGGAGATTTATCGGGGGCTGTATCGTTCGCTTGCGCCCACCTTTGAGGACTTAGCAGTGAAAAGTGAAGAGTGAAAAGTGACGGGCGACGGGAACCGGGTAATTACAAATAACTATGAACTGTGCATTGTGCATTGTCCATTGTCCGAGTACAATCGCTGGTATTGAGGCTACAACTGTGCCGACCGAGTTGAAAACGAAGAGCCGCGCAACACTGAAGAATTCCGGGATTCACTTTCCGGACTACAACATTCTGATCGTGGACGATACGCCGATCAATCTGGGCGTGGTCGTCAACTATCTGGAAAGCTACGGCTTTGGCATTCGCATCGCGCGCAGCGGCGAGACCGCACTCAAACGGGTGAAGTACAATCGGCCGGACATTATCCTGCTGGACATCTTGATGCCGGGCATGGACGGCTTTGAGACGTGCCGCCAGTTGAAGAGTCTGGAGGCAACCAAAGATATCCCCGTGATCTTCATGACCTCGCTGACCAGCGTCGAAGACAAAGTGAAGGGCTTTGAAGCGGGCGCGGTCGATTACGTGACGAAGCCACTCCATCAGGAAGAGGTACTGGCCAGAGTTAGAACTCATCTGCGTTTGCAAGACTTGACTTTGAGCCTGCAAGAGAAGAACCAACAATTGGAGTTGAGCAGCCAGGTCGAACGAGAGCGGCTGTTCGAGGCGATTGACCAGCAGCGCGAACAACTGCGCGCGCTGAATCAAAAACTCACCGAAGTGCAAGAGGCCGAGCGCAAGCAGCTGGCCCGCGAACTTCACGACGAAATGGGTCAGGCCCTGACGGCGATCAGCATCGATCTGGCTGCGGTCACGCAGGAACTCGATGGCGCGGGCACGCCCGCCGCGGGTACGCCCGCCCTCCACGATCGATTGGCCGAAGCGAAGTCGCTGGTCGATCAGACGCTGGAGCAGATTCGAGAATTGTCCTTTCGACTGCGCCCGGCCATGCTGGACGATCTGGGACTGGCTCCGGCCTTGCAGTGGTATATCCGGCAGTACGCGCAGCGCGTCAACCTCGACGTTCGATTGGACATCAGTAATCTTGAGGAACGATTACCGGCGCACGTGGAAACGGCCCTCTATCGAATCTTTCAAGAGGCGCTCACGAATGTGTCGCGCCACGCGCAGGCCAGCACCGTGCAGTTGCGGCTGCACCGCAGCGGCGCGACCGTGATCGCACATATCGAGGATAATGGCCGCGGCTTCGACGTGCAGCACGTGTTCAACGGCAGCCTGCCGAAACAGGGGATCGGTCTGCTGGGGATGCGCGAGCGGGTGACACTGCTGGGCGGCGCCTTCAGCCTCTACTCGGAGCCGGGACACGGCACGCAGGTGTCCATTGAGATTCCGCTGGAGACCGGGCTGTGAACAAGATCACCGTCGTGGTGGCCGAAGATCATACCATCGTGCGGAAGGGCATCTGCTCGCTGTTCGACGCGAAGAGCGGCATCGAAGTCGTCGGCGAGGCCGAGGACGGCTGGGAGGCCATCAAGCAAGTTGAAACGCTGCAGCCCGACGTGGTGTTGATGGACATTACCATGCCGCACCTCAACGGGCTGGAGGCCACACGGCAAATCAAGAAGATGTTTCCGCAGGTCAAAGTGCTGGCCCTGACCATGTATACCAACGAAGAATATGTCAGTCAGGCTTTGCAGGCCGGCGCTTCGGGCTACGTGGTCAAGCAGGCCGCTCCCGCCGAATTGATCTCGGCCATTCAGGCCGTGCATCGCGGCGATTCGTTTCTCAGCCCGTCGGTCTCGAAGACCGTCATCGACGAATACCTCAAGCATACCGGCGCGCCGCCCGAAGGCGACCATCATGGCAAGCTGACCGATCGGGAGCGGGAAGTCCTGCAGCTGCTGGCCGAAGGTTGCTCGGTGCGCGAGATCGCCGATCGGTTACAATTGAGCATCAAAACGGTGGGCGTCCATCGCACCAATTTGATGGACAAGCTGGGCATCCACAGCGCCACCGATCTGGTGAAGTACGCGCTGCGTAAAGGCATCATCAGTCTCGATTAAGGCGGCTTTCCCGGCAAGGTTCAATTACCTGGTTTGCCGCACAGGATCGCAAAGAACACCATCGAGAAAGACTCTCTTTGCGATCCTTGTGTTCTTTTGTGGCTAACTTTCGCTATAGGTGCGCAACAGGCGCGGCAAATAGATGGAGATTCCTCCGCCTCCTTCCGGTGATCAATCGTCTACACCACCGAGCGCGCACCGCTCCGCTAAGTCGCACCTCGTCTCACGCCTGTGGATCGCGCGGCAGCTCAATCAACTCAGCATCGGCTG
>JACRBO010000381.1 GCA_016219235.1 Chloroflexota bacterium | reverse complement strand
CGGCTCGCCGCTCACGGCGGAGCGCCAGCCCGATCGATCAATGGCATCGATCGGGCTGGCGTTTTGAATTTAGAAGATCGAACTGACGATCAACCGCGCGCCCATCACGATGAGCAGCCACAGCACGATCTGCCTGAACGTGACGGGGTTCAACCGCCGATCGATCTTCAAACCGATGAAGATGCCCAGGCCAATCGCGGGCAGGGCGATCAGATAGTTGCTCCACACGACGGGTGTCAGGTTGCCAGCCAGCGTGTGACTGATCAATACGGTCAGGTCGTTGATGACGAAGAAGGCCTGCAAGTTGCTTTTGAATTCATCAGGCCGCCAGCCGCGGCAGTTACCGTAGATGACGGCGGCCGGACCCGCCACGTTGTACGCTCCGCTTAATAAGCCGCCCACAAAGCCAAAGCCAAATGCCCACGCAGGGCGCTTCAATTCCGGCAGTTTCGGCGTGATCAACGCATAGATCGAATAAGCCACCAGCACCAGACCGAGGATTGAGAGCACAACGGCCTCGGGGATCGATCGGACGGCCACCAGCCCGATCGGGATGGCGACGATGGCCGCTAACGATAGTCGCCACACCGCGCCCAGATTGATCGCGCCGCGATAGCGAATCAACAAGATCACTTCCAGCGTCACCGCCATCAGCGCCACCAGCGGCGAGGCGGTGCGGATGCCCAACACAGCGGGCAGCACGGCCATGGTAGCGAGCGCCGATCCGAAGCCGGTCAGGGTCTGGGTGAAGACACCCAGAAAGATCATCAACGGGACGATAAGCTCCATAAGCGCACCTTGCCTGCAAAGTGCGCGGATTATACCTGAGACGGGCGTTACACGAATCATCGGTTTTTGATATAATCGCTGCGCTATGCATCTTGAACCCGCCCCCAATCCCCGCTGGCCCGGCCGGCGCACCGAAGCGATTGCGCTGCTGGTCATTCTGGCGTTGGCCGCGCTGTTCCGTCTCTACCATATCGAAACCATCCCGCCCGGCTTCACGCACGATGAGGCCGGGCACGGCGCCGACGCGATTGCCATTACGCAAGGCGCGCGCCCGATCTATGAAACGGTCGGCTACGGGCGTGAGCCGCTCTACGACTACATTGTGGCGGCGCTCATGCCCATCTTCGGCCAGAGTTATCTGGTGCTGCGGCTGGTGTCGGTGGCGGCCGGTCTGGCCTTGATCGTGCTGACGCACTTCTGGGTGCGGCGCGCGTTCGATGTGCCCACCGCGCTGGCGACCTCGGCGTCGCTGGCCGTATCGTTCTGGGCCATCTCGACGAGCCGTCAGGCGCTGCGATCTGAACTGCTGCCCGTGCTGTTTATGGCCTGCCTGTATTTTGTCTGGCGCGGCATCTGGCCGCACGAGCGGCAAATCCCGCTGCTGCGTGTGCCGCCGCGCCTGACGCGCTGGATCAACTTCATCGTGGCCGGATTGTTTTTGGGCCTGTCGCTGTATACGTATATGGCCGCGCGCGTTTTGCCGGCAATTCTGGCGCTGTTATGGATTTACCTGTTGATTTTCCAGCGCGACAAGTGGCGGCAGAACTGGCACAGCCTGCTGCTGGTGATCGTCATTGGCGTGGCGCTGGCTGCGCCGATGTTTGCGTATCTGGCGCAGCATCCCGGCACTGAGGCGCGCCTGACGCAACTCAGCGGCCCGATCGATCAACTCGTCGCCGGCAAACCGGAGGAGGTTCTTGGCAATGCGTTGAGCGCGCTGGGTATGTTCTCGGTGAGTGGCGACAATCTGTGGCTGTATAACGTGCCGGGCCGGCCCATACTGGACTGGCCGCTGGCGATCATGTTTTATGCGGGACTGGTATTTGCGTTTATCCGCTTCCGCCGGCCGAATCACGCGCTGATCCTCTTCTGGCTCGCCGTGGCGATTTCGCCCAGCCTGTTGACGGGCGTCGTCGCCAGCAGTCTCCGCTCGATCGCCGCGCAGCCGATCGTGTACCTGTTGGTCGGCATCGGCTACGTGGAATTGGCGCGCTTCATCGATCGCGTGGTCAGTTCGCACACGGTGCGGTCGATCCCGCTGGTCCTCTTGATCATCACCGTGATGGTCTACACCTATCACGATTATTTTGATGTGTGGGGGCAGGCGCATGACGTGCGCGTGGCCTATCACACCAACCTGAGCGAGATGGCGCGGTATCTCGATCGGGCGTCTACCACCCGATCGGATGTTGCCGTCTCATCGATCTATCCCAATCGTTTTCACGATCCGTACTCGATGCGGCTTGTGCTTGGTCGTAAAGATTTATCGCTGCGCTGGTTCACCGGCTCATTTGTCGATATGACCGGCGCACCGCATGCCAGCCTGGTCTTTCCCACCTCCATCAACGCCGCGGCCTGCGGCGAAGTGGGCGGCGAAGTCCGCTGCTCGTCGGGGGTGACGACGGCCAGCGTGTTTACGACGACTGCGCCCGCGGCGATCGGGCCGGGCAGCACAACACCGAGTGCCCCGGCCAACTACACCGTCGATGTGCTGCTGCCTGCCATCGCGCCGATCGATCCGGCGTTCGCGGAGGTGTTCAATCGGCACGCGCGAAAAATCGAGACGGTTGAACTGCGCCCCGACGATTTCAACCCGCGCTTTGAGGCGTATGAATTCGATGCGACGGCCGCGCTAAGTGAGGCGCTGAAGTCAGGCGTCACGGTCACACGCACACTCGACTTTGATCACAGCTTCAATCTGATCGGCTACGACGTGCGCGCGCGGCAGGTGAAAGCGGGTGCGACGGTGGATGTGATCACCTACTGGCGCATCACGTCGATCACGAGCAAAGAGTTGGTGTTGTTCACGCACGTGCTCAGCGGCCAACCCGATCGGCCGGTGCTGGCCCAACAGGACACGCTCGATGTGCCGTCGTGGTATTGGATCCCGGGCGATGCGTTTGCGCAACTCCATCGTTTTGTGATCCCGCCGGATACCGCACCGGGCGAGTATGCGTTGGAAGTGGGCGCGTATACACCGCAGGACAATCAACGCGTGATCGTCTTTGACGACGGCGGCAACCCGCTGAGCGATCACGTCCTCATCGGCTCGATCACCGTTATCCCATGAGCCACACGGCACTCCAACCTCCAGCCTCCAACCTCCAACTTCATCGTTGGCTGATGATTGGCATGTTGCTCATCGCCACCGCCTTTCGCTTCTTCGCCATCGATACTGCCCCGCCCGGCTGGCGCGACGACGAACTGATCGAATTCAACATGGATCGCCGCATCGCGGACGACTGGCGGCCGTTGTTCATCACCGAAGCCGAAGGTCACGAGCCGGTTTATCACTATCTGCATGCAGGTACGATTCTCTTGTTTGGCGATAACATCGTGGGCTACAAGTGGCTGCCGATGGCGTCTGGCTTGTTGACCATCGTGCTGACGTATGCGCTGGCAAAGAAGATGTTTGGCGCGCGGGTCGCGTTATTGGCGGCGGCGCTGATGGTCGTGTCGTTCTGGCCGATCATGTACTCGCGCTTTGGCGTGCGGCACATCGGCCTGCTGCCGTGGATGTTGGTGGCGATGTACTGGTTGTACCCGGTTCGGCGATTAGAAATCGCAGCAACAACAACACGAAGTCGGCCTGCGCCGACTGATTACCAGCCGACGAAGGTCGGCTTTGCGCAGGCGTGGCTGCGACTTACAGTCGTCGGTATCTGCCTGGCCGCCGGGATGATGACGTACTTCGCGGGGCGGGCGGTTCCCATCATTTTGGCTGGTTTTCTAGCCTATTTGCTGATCTTCCAGCGATCGATCCTCAAGCGCGTGTGGTGGCGATATGCGGCTGCAATTGCAATCGGGGCCATTCTCACTGTCCCGATGTTTGTCGAAATTGCGAACACGCCTGGCGCAGAGAAACGCACCGAAGTCGTCGGCGGCCCGCTGATCGAGTTGCGGAACGGCAACGTGCAGCCCACTATCGAGACCACGTTGGGTACGCTGGGGATGTTCACCTTCGCGGGCGATCCTGAATCGCTGTACAACGTGCCGGGCCGTCCGGTCTTTGATTGGATCACGGGCGCGGTCTTTTATCTGGGCGTCATCATTTGTCTCATTCGCCTGAAGCGTGTCGAATCCGGCTTCGCGCTGGCGTGGTTGATCATCGGCATCGCGCCGGCTTTCGTCAGTGTGCCCGCGGCAAGTTTCAGTCACACCATTGCGGCGTTGCCGGTCGTATACGTGTTGGGGGCGGTTGGGATTGTGGAAGTAGTAGACAGGTACACAAGTAGACAAGGAAACAAGGAAACAGGTAGACAAGGAAACAAGGAAACAGGTAGACAAGGAAACAAGGTGAATGCCTTGTCTACTTATCTACTTATTTCCTTATCTACTTTACTCATCGGTCTGAACGGCTGGCTAGCTATCCGCGACTACTTTGGTACGTGGGCGAACGACTGGCTGGTGCAGTTTCAGTATCATGCGCCAACGCGCGAGATAGCACAGTGGCTGGACCAGAATCCGCAGATAACGGATGTGGCAATCGGGACGAACCAGAACGAATTAGTGCTTGATCCGTTGGCGTTGGATCTGGACTTGAAGCGTGCTGATACGAAAATCCGCTGGTTTAGCCCCGCCACGGCTGTGGTGCTGCCGCCCGGGGGAACACTGGTTTTTTCATCAATGCAATCGCCGGGTGAGGATGTTGTCCCCCTGGTTGGTTTGCTGGAGGATCAATCCGCATTGCAACGATTGTCGGACAGTCCCGACGGGTTGAGTCTCTACTTGATTGGCGCCGATCTGCCGCTTCGTCCAAGCGATGATCTTCCGATTTTTGACGGCTCATTCGGTTTGTTGGGCGGCGGCTCGTTGCCGGCCAACGTCCACGCCGGTATGCCGGTCAGCGTGCAAACGACCTGGCAAGTCTTTAAGCCGATGGACAGTGCCACGCTGAAGTCATTCGTTCACCTGTTGGATGAGCGCAATCAAGTTATGGCTGGCGACGATCGCTTTGAGATCAATGCTGGCAGTCTTCAAGTCGGTGACTTCTTTATGCTGTACAGCCGATTGACGCTTCCGCCCACACTCAAACCCGACCTGTATCGAATCGAAGTTGGCTTGTATCAGTCCGACTCAGGCCAACGCTTGCTGCTGCCAGATGGTCGCGATCATATGTTCATTACTCCCCTGGAAGTGGTCGCCCCATGACTCACTCGTCACTCGTTACTCGTCACTCGCCGCGTTATTCATTGAACATTGTTCATTGTTCATTGATCATTGTCTTTCTCATCGCGTTCTTTTTCCGCACGCACGAATTAGCAGGGTTGGGTCTTGGTCTTGAACACGACGAAGTTGCCGAGTGGCAAATCGCCGACGGCATCCGGCATGGACAGCACGCTTTATTCTTCAAAGAGGCTTATGGGCAAGAGCCGCTGTTCTTGTACTTGATGGCGGGTTCGACCGCGTTGATCGGCGACAGCGTGATCGGTGTGCGATTCCCCTCGGTGTTTGTAGCGATGCTGACGCTGGCGGCAACCTATCGCTTGTTGCGGCGCATGCTCAGTCCGACGGTCGCGCTGGTGGCGGTGGCCTTCATGGCGATTGCGTTGTGGCCCGTCTTCTGGGGACGTGTCGCCCTTCGCGCGATGACGCTGCCGTTGATGCTGGCGTTGGGCTTCGATTGGCTGTGGCGTGGCCTGACAGCAGAAAGTAAGATAGAGGGAAAGAGAGATAGCGAGAAGGAGAGATTTTCTCAGTCCCACCGTCTCTCCATCTCTCCGTCTCTCCGTCCTTTCGTGTTGGCTGGTTTGTTCTTCGGCATATCGGCTTATACTTATCTGTCATCGCGCGCCCTGCCGATCTTGCTAGTGGCTTTCACAGTCTATCTGGTGTTGTTCGCGCGCGATCGGATGCGAGGCAAATGGCGCGGCTTGTTTGCCGGTTATCTTATCGGCGGGTTGATTGCGCTGCCATTGGCGATTACATTGCTCACGAACCCTGATCTTCAATTTCGCGTGAGTGAAGTCAGCGGGCCGCTCGACAAGGCCATACAGGGTGATTGGAGCGAGGTCGGCGCGAACGTCAATCGTACGCTGGGGATGTTCACCGTCAAAGGCGATAGCACCGTGCGTGACAACTGGCCCGATCGACCGGTCTTCCCGGAACCGATCGGCGCGCTGTTGTTCAGCGCGGGCGCGTTGATCGCGATCACGCGCTTGCGTCAGCCGCGCTACGCGCTGGCGCTGCTGTGGATCGGCGTGATGCTGATCCCGACCATCGTCACGACGGGCGCGCCCAACTTTACGCGCACGCTGGGCGCGCTGCCGATCGTATTCGCCATGCCCGGCATCGCCGTCGAGTGGGCGCGATTCTGGCTGCCGCGCCTCGTTCCCGTGCGAAATTTCCAAACGATGTCGCGGGTGGTGGGCGTCGTCGCGGGCATCGCCTTAATCGGCGTGTTGGGCATCAACGCCGTTTCCACTTACGACGATTACTTTATCAAGTGGCCTGCTCATCCCGAGACGCAATTCGTCTTTCAAGCCGATTTCGCGGCGATTGCAAAAGACATCGACGCGAGTGACGTGATGGATGTGTCCGTCGGCGGCCTGTCCAATGACACGCTGGACGATCCCAGTTTATATTTGCTACGTCAACGCAAAGACGTGCGCGTGAGGTGGTTTGATTCGGGCAGTCCAATCAGCAGCGGGGGGGCAGTGGTCAATGTGTCCTCACAACACTGGCCTGCGCCGATTTATATTCCTTCGATTGTTCCGATATCAGAGGATATGCGATCGGCGCTGGATTTCTTCACGAGGTTTCCAACATCTGGCATCAGGCGAGCACATTTTGATCGCTTCGATCCAGAATACCACTTGTTTGATAGATCGTCGTGCTCCCAATGGGAACCTTATTTCGAGGATACTGCTCGCTTGGATACCGCCACACCATTACGGACATTGACGGTGACTGTCGGGAGCAAACTTGTCTTTAGCACCAAGTGGCTGGCGCACAATCCGATAGAGTCTCGGCGACGCATATTTGCTCATTTGATCGATCCCGTGACTGGCCAGGCGATTGCCCAACACGATGGTCTGGATGCGCCGGCGCAGTTTTGGCAGGCCGGCGATGAAATTGTGCAAGGTCACTCGATGCTGATTCCGCTCGATACCAAACCAGGCCATTATGAACTTTGGCTGGGCATGTATAATCCCACGACAGGTCAGAGAGTCATACAGATCGATTGCACGCATACTCAGCCGCCGTCTGATCACGTCGTATATCGCACGGTTATAGTCACACACTAACTCGAGTGAGTTTTAGTCGTTTATGATGATCCGTCGCCGTTCCCGGAACCCGTACGCCGTCGTTGCGTTGTTGCTTGTCCAACTTTGGCTGGAGTTATCGACGCTTCACCTGATCACACCGACGATCGATGAGCCGATTCACATCGTGCGCGGCTATGCGTTTGCGGCGCGTGGTGATGATCGGCTGCGGCTGCGCGGCCCCATCCTATCCAACGTCCTGAGCGGCTGGTCGCTCTTGTTAGAACCCCAATTGCAGTTTCCGCCTCAGGACGATCCTATCTGGCTGGATGAGGGCGGCGCCGATCTGTCGATGCAGTTCATGTGGGGCAACGCGGTGCCCGCCGATCGGATCATTTTTCTGGCGCGGCTACCCATCATTTTCGTCAGTCTACTGCTCACGGTGTTTGTCTATCGCTGGGCCGCCGATCGCACTATGCCGCTTGCAGCGCTGGGCGCGGCGGCGCTCGCCGCGTTCTGCCCTAACCTGCTGGCGAACGCGCGATTGGCTACCACCGATCTGGTCACCGCGGCGACCTTCCTGATCGCGGCCTTTGCGTTTGATCGTGCTTTGCGACGGCCGACACTCGCCCACCGGCTATTCAGCGGGGTAGCCTTCGGATTGGCGCTGGCCGCCAAATTCTCGGCCTTTGCCTTGCCGCTGGCGTTTGGCTTGCAAGTGGTCGTGCAGGTGTGGCGCGCACGGCGGCAGCGCGCAGCGCTGGGGCGCGAGTTGCTCACGTTGCTGGTCACTGCGGGCGTGGGTGCTTTGATGGTCTGGGCGCTCTACGGTTTCAAGCTCGCCCCGGTGGTTGCCGGTGGCCTGCCGCTGCCTGCGCCGTCGTACTGGGACGAGCTGCGCTGGATGAGTGACTACCTGCAGGGCGATGTACTGCCGGGTTATTTGTTTGGGCAAATAGCCGCCCGGGGCTGGTGGTATTACTACCCGGTCGCTTTTCTGCTGAAGACGCCGATACCGGTCTTGATTCTCGCCCTGCTTGCTTTGGGCTGGCTTGTCATTAAACGCGATTGGGTGCGCACGCTGCTGCCGATATTGCTCGTGCCAGGGCTGGTGATGGGGCCGTTGCTTTTCAGTCCGCACGATATTGGTTATCGCTATCTGTTGCCGATGCTGCCGTTCATCTATGTTGCCAGTGCTGATGTATTGGCGTGGTTGTGGCCGAAGCGTGCGGCCCGGCTTGTGATAGGCGGTCTATTGGCCTGGCAGGTGGCCGGAACAGCCCTGATCTATCCATACTATCTGGCCTATTTCAATGAATTGGCCGGTGGCCCGGAGCGCGGCCGCTTCTTACTGGCCGATTCAAACCTCGATTGGGGGCAGGACCTCATCGGTCTCAGACCCTATATTGATGCTAAGCCGGAGACACCACTTAAACTGGCTTACAACGGGCGCGCTCCTGCCTCGGCCTACGGCCTCAAGGTTCAGCCGTTGCCAATCGTGTTTGAGAACCTGCAGGATCAAGGCCCGTGGTGGTTGCACACGTACTATCCGCCCGATCCGGGGCCTGGTGAATACGCCATCAGTGCCCAGGTATTGGCGATGGGGCATATGTACGATCCGTCGGCTTATGCCTTCTTTCGCAGCCTGACGCCGACTGGCAATATCGGGTATTCAATCTACATGTACTCGATCGCGCCACGGGGCGAACCGATCGGGCTGGCGTTGTCTGGCGTGCAGGTCGATCAGATCGATCCACCGACTTATCAACACTTTGCGACTAACGATGTGCGCCTGCGCTGGTTTGACGCCACATCGTCGGTGATTGCCGCGCCCGATCGGTGGTGGGTGGCAATTATGGACTCCCAATCCATTGCGTCAGAACTGGCCTCGCTCTGGGATGGCATTCAGCCAGTGGGGCACGCTCTGACCACGCTTGAAAAGCAGCCGTATCAGCTGTATAAATTTGATCTTTACAGTCGCGTGCGGCAACAGGCACAAGCCGCCTCGCATATGGCCGCCGTCGCTGCTCAACTCTATCCGGCGTCGCCGAAGAATGTAGCACTGCCGGTAAAGTACGGTCACAGCGCCGAGTTGATCGGTTATCGACTGCTTACCGATAGGTCTGGTGAGGTGCGCCTCGTGACCTATTGGCAGGCGCTCGCACCATCGACTGTGCCGCTGCAACTATTCGTGCACGCCATCCAATCGGATGGGCAGATCATCGCGCAGGAAGATCGACTGGCCGTGTCGGCATACGGCTGGCGCGCGGGCGATCTCTTTGCGCAGGTCAATCAGTTGCACTTGCCTGCCGAGGTCGCTGGCAAGGTCTGGCTTCAGTTGGGGCTGTACAACCCGGATACCGGCGCGCGTCTGCCCGTTATCGCTAACGGCGTTGAAGTGGATCAACGCCTGTTGCTCGCACCGATCGATCTTAAATGACGTTACCGTTCTTCATGGAGTCTGAATCTTGAAATCCCGCTTCGGGGCCGTGCTGTTGTTGCTGCTCTACGCTTGGCTGGAGTTGAGCACGCTCGCTATAACCTCGCCCACTGCCGATGAGTCGCTGCATATCATGCGCGGCTACATCTTCGTCACGCGCGGCGATGATCGCTATCGCATGCGCGGACCGGTGTTGAGCAATGCGTTGACGGGTTTAATGCTAGCCGCACTGGAACCACCGATTGATTTTCCGCCGCCCGAAGATCCCATCTGGGAGCACGTGGCTCTGGGCGACGATCCCGATCCGTATCTGTTTGGGCCGGACGTGCCCACACTGCGAATCTTCTTCCTGGCGCGGCTGCCCATCATCGCCGTGAGCTGGTTGCTGGGCGCGCTGATCTTTCGTTGGGCGCGTGAGCGGGCGGGCGGCTGGGCGGCGGTGGGCGTGTTGACGCTCTACGTTTTTGATCCCAACTTATTGGCGCACTCGCGCTTGGTCACGACAGACGCCATTGCCGCCGCGACATTATTACTGGGCGCATACGTGATCGACAAGGCGCTGCGACAGCCGGGCTGGCGCACGTTGATTTGGGCTGGTATGGCGTTTGGTCTGGCGATGGCGGCCAAGTTTTCGGCCACAGCTTTGTTGCCCGCGTTTGCCGCAGTGGCATTTGTCTGGTGGTGGCCGCAGCGCGCCGATCATCGTGCCTGGCGCAAGTACCTGGCTTTGGGCGCAGGCATCGCGGCGATGGGCGGCCTGACGGTCTGGGCGATCTACGGCTTCAAAGTTGCGGCCTTGCGCCCCGGCGAGTTGCCGCTGCCCGCGCCTTCGTACTGGGGTGAATGGGAAGTGATGACTAGCTATCTGAAAGACCCGTTCCCCAGTTATTTATTCGGGCAAATCTCCGCGCGGGGTTGGTGGTATTACTACCCCGTTACATTTCTAGCCAAGACGCCGCTGCCCGTGCTGATTCTGCTGGCGCTCGCGATCGTCATCACGATTCGGCGACGAGCGTGGCGCGCGGATTTGCCGGTCTTTCTGGCCGCTACCTTGTATTTTGGCTCGCTGCTGACCAGTCCGCACGATCTGGGCTATCGTTATCTGCTGCCCATTTTGCCAGCGGCTTGTGTGTATAGCACCAACGTCTTTCAAGCGGCTGCGGCTAAACGCGGGACCCGCCTCGTCGTGATCGGCTTGATCGGTTGGCAGATCATCGGCTTGGTGCGGATTTATCCTTATTATCTAACTTATTTCAACGAGGTCATTGGCGGCCCCGATCGCGGTCGTTACATCCTTTCAGATTCCAATCTCGATTGGGGCCAGGACTTGATCGGGTTGAAGCACTATCTTGATCAACAGCCGATGGCCGAGCCAATCAAATTAAGTTACGGCGGCATCACACGCGCCAGTTTGTACGGCCTTAAAACACAGGCGCTGCCGCCCGTGTATGCGTCGATGAGCGATCAGGGCGCGTGGTGGCTGTACACCTACTACCCCTTCGATCCGCCGCCCGGCCGCTATGCCATTGGCGTGATGAATTTGATGGGCAACCCGCTGCTGCCCGCTTCGACGTACGCCTACTTCCGCGATCGCACGCCGGATACGATCATCGGCAACTCGATCTACCTGTACGCGATCGCGCCGCGCGGCGAAATGGTCAATCTGTCGCTGGCCGGCTTGCAGATCGATCAGATCGATCCGCAGACGTATCAAGGCTTAGCGACCAACGATGTGCGACCGCGCTGGTTTGAGGCAACGCGCTCGATCATCGCCGCGCCCGATCGTGCCCGCGTGGCGATTGCGGACGATCAACCCATCGCGCCAGAATTTGCGCCGTTGTTTGACGGCCTGCAACCCGAGGTGCGAGCAACAACGCTGGATGATCAACGCGCGTATGCAGTGTATTCCGCTGATTTTGCCGCACGCCTGGAGGCGGCTGCGGCTGCGGCCAAACAAATGGCCGGGCCGCTGGCTTTGCCGGTGCGGTTCGGTGAGTCGGCCGATTTGATCGGCTATGACGCGAAGCGCGCGGGCGATCAACTTACGCTGACTACGTATTGGCGCGCGGGTGATCGCATTCAAGCGCCGCTGCAATTATTCGCACATGCGTTGGGCGCAGACGGCTCACTCGTGGCGCAGGAAGATCGTTTGGATGTGCCTGCGTATGGTTGGCGCAGTGGCGATCGCTTCGCGCAGATCAATCGGCTTACGCTGCCTGATCCCGCTGCAACCGTAGCCGTAGCCGTTGGGTTCTACGAACCGGATTCGGGCGCGCGCGTGCCGGTCTTGGCTGATGGCGCGCGTTACGATGATCGGTTGTGGTTGGCCGAGGTCGCTGCGCCATGAAGCGCTTCGTGTCTCGCGACGGCGTGATCGCGCTGGTGCTGTGTGCGCTGGTGCTGGGCGGCTATCTGCTCAGCGGCAATACGGCGACCTATGACTCGGCCTTATCGCTGCACACGGCCATGAGCCTGGTGCGCGAAGGCAACACCGATCTGGACGAATACGGCGACATCGTGCGGACGACGTGGCTGTCGACGGAAGAGATCGATGGTCACATCTACATGCTGTATCCCGTCGGCGCGTCGGTTTTGGCTGCGCCGATCGTGTGGATCATCGATCGCGTGGCGCCGGAGTTCGATGCATCACTGCACAACGGCTTTGGCGAGCCGGTGCAGACCGCCATCGGCAGTTTGGTGATGGCCCTGACGGTGACATTGATGTATGCCGGCGCGCGCTTGTATGTGGCCCGACGCTATGCGCTGTGGCTGGCATTAAGCCTGGCCTTCGGCACTTCGGCGTGGTCGGTGGTCAGCCGCACGCTGTGGCAGCACGGCCCGTCGATGTTGATGTTGACGCTGGCTTTGTATCTGGTCTTGCGCGCCCGCACGCGTCCCGCGCTCATTCAGTTGGTCAGTTTGCCGCTGGCCTTTGCCTATGTGGTGCGCCCGACCAACAGCATTGCGGTAGCGGTGTTTTCATTGTATGTGCTAATCGTCTATCGACGCTATTTTGTCCGTTACGTGCTGTGGGCGCTGCCGGTGGCGGTGCCATTTATTCTGCTCAATATTTCGGTCTATCACGCGCTGCTGCCCAACTACTATCGCTGGTACAGCGGCTTTTCACTGAATACTTTCTTGACGGCACTGGCTGGTCATCTGATCAGTCCGTCGCGCGGACTGTTGATCTATTCGCCATTTCTGATCTGGTCGATCGCAGGCGTGATTCTCAAGGTGCGCCGCCGCGAATTCGAGTGCCATGATGGGGCCGTGTTGAGCGTTATGCTGCTGCATTGGGTGTCGATCTCGCTGTGGTGGAACTGGTGGGGCGGGGTGTCGTACGGGCCACGCTTATTTTCCGACATGCTGCCGTACTTTGTCTATTGGCAGATTCCAAGCACGGGGGCACTGGCGCGAGCGAGTGGCGTGAGACGACGCCGGCTGGTGGCGCTCTGGGCGGTGCTGCTCGCATGCAGCGTGGCGATTCATGCGCGCGGGGTGACTTCCGCTGAAGGTCTGGAGTGGAATGCGGCACCCGCCCCGATCGATTTCTATTCGTTTCGCGTGTGGGACTGGCGTGACGTGCAATGGCTGCGCGGCTTGCATTGGGGCACGCCGGTCGACGTGGCGGTGTCCGGTGTCTTGCCGCAGTATCTGGTTGATCCTGATCTGGCGGCAAGGCTAGGCACCAACGACGTGCGGCTGCGCCCGTTCGATGCTGAGTGGGGGGTGATCGTGCCGCCGGGTGTGGCGTGGTTTGCTATCGCTGAAACTCAATTGCCACCGCCAGAATTGGCGACGTTATTTGACGGCGTGACGCCGATCATGACCGGGCATACGCTTGCCGACAATCCGCCGTACCGGCTGTACCATATCGATCTGAGTAAGCGGGTGCAGGCGGCGGCGCTGCGCGCGGCGGGCGGCGATCAACCGATCGGGTTTGGGCAGACCGCCGAATTGCTCGGCGTTGATCTGACAATCGATCAAAATCGCTTGAGCGTAATTTCGTATTGGCGCGCACTCGAACGATCCACGACGCCCCTGCGGGTCTTCGTGCACGCTCTGGGCGCAGACGATTCAATCGTGACCCAGGATGATCGGCTGGATGCGCCCGCTACTGAATGGCGGGCGGGTGACTGGATCGTACAAGTGCACCGGCTGCAATTTGCAGACGAGACGGCGGCGCACACCAGTCCGATTACGCTGGGCGTGTATGATCCCGATTCGGGGCAGCGCTTGTCAATCAACAGTAACGGCCAAAATGCCGAGTCTATTTCACTGCGATGAGGAACATGCAGCCATTGCCGACGCAGGTCCACAGCCGGGTGAACTGGCTGCTCATTGCCTTCATCTTGCTGGGCGCATTCTTGCGCTGGTCTGATCTGGAGCCGTTGAGTGATACGATCTATCACGACGAGGCGTTCAACGGCAACGATGCCGTCTCGTTACTGCAGCACCCTCGTCTGGTACCGTTTTTCGACGGCAACAACGGCCGCGAGAGTGGCTGGCTGTATGTGTTGGCTGCTTACTTTGGCCTGTTCGATGCGCAGCCTGTGGCGATGCGGCTGGCGTCGACCATGGTGGGTATACTGACGTTGGTTGCTGCCTATGCGCTGGCGCGGGAGGTGGTCAACGACCGCGCCGCCACATGGAGCGTGGGGGCACTGGCGGTCTTGTTCTGGCATGTGCACTTAAGCCGCATTGCGCTGCGCGCGATCTTGATGCCGCTGTTGGGAGCGCTGGCCTTTGCTTTCTTGCTGCGCGCGTATCGGCGCGGCCAACGATGCGATTGGCTCTACGGCGGGGTATGGCTGGGGCTGATGACGTATACCTATCTGGCTGCGCGCGCCTGGAGCGGCTATGCGGCGCTGCCATTGATTGGCCTGATCGTCTTCGATGCCCGGCGGCGCAAAGACAGCCTGCTGGCTTTGTCGATTGCGCTGGCGATCTCGTTGCCAATGGTGATTTACCTTGTGCTGAATCCTGTGGTGGCAATGGATCGCGTCACGGAAGTTGCCGACTTTGGCCTCGCCGACATTGCGAAGAATGCGGGTCTCTGGTTGCAAGCGGTGTTCTCCCGCGGTAGCCCGATCGAGTTGCTGAACTTGCCAAGCCGGCCGATCTTTGATCCGTTTTTGGGCAGCTTATTCATTGTGGGTATCGGTGCGGTTTTTCCGGCAGCTCGACAGAACTGGCACGTCGCCTGGCTGGTGGGCCTGGCGTTAACGGCCGTCGCGCCGTCGATCGTGACCGGTGACGCACCGCATCCGCTGCGCGCGATCGGTCTGGTGCTGCCTCTCGCTCTAGTCGCCGGAACGGGCGCATGGCTGATCGAGCGGGCGGTGATGCGCTGGCGGCCGGGCCGGTGGGTGAGCGTTCTGCCGATCGGTTTGTTGGGGGCCGCCGGCTTGATTACGTATCAAGACGCGCACCCTAACTGGTTCGCTCAGTTCGCCGTTGTGCACTATATGCCGTATGAAAATCGTCTACTGCACTTCTTGAAGGCCAACACCACGCCGGAAACGCCCGTCTACTGGCCGTTTACTGCCTATTTGCCGGTGCTCGATCCGGGCGTCGATTTTCGGCGCGCGTATTTGTCGCCGCGACCGCTGTCGGTGTTCAACCCGGTAGAATGCTGGGTGGCCTCGACTGTGCCGGCGATCTACGTGACCACCAGCGACGGCGCGGATGGTTATGGGGCAGCGCTGGCACGCTGGGCTGATGTGACGCTGGTGATTACTGATGTGCGCAAGACGGTGCTGCTGGACACGACGTTTGCCGTTTTTCGCGCGACGCCGCATGCGGGACTGCTGATGCCAGATACGGCGGCCTTTACAGCCGGCGATCAACTACGCTTCTGGCTGGATAGTCTGCCGGCGGCCGCGGGGTCCGGCGACACGGTGAAGTTGAGTTGGCGCATCCGGCCATTGCGCGCTCTGGATCGACCGTACAGCGTGTTTATACACCTGTACCGCCAGCCGCTAGATTTCGGCTCGGAGCCGATTAGCCAGGGCGATGCGCCGTTATGCTACGCGTACCCGACGCAGTTGTGGCAGGCGCATGAATTTGTGTTGCAGGAAGCCAGTATGGTGATTCCGTCAGACGCCGCTCCGGGCGCGCACGCGGTAGTCGTCGGTGTGTATGATACTGAGACGGGCGCGCGCTTGCCTATTGCAACCGGGGGCGCAACCAGTGATTATTTGATGCTAGGCCAGATCGATCTCAAGTGAACCGCTTAAGCCTGCTCGCCTATTTCGTCAGTGTGGCGCTGCTATTAGCTATGCTCGCGCAACTGGTTACGGCCTCCCCATCGCAATCGGCCGCGTTCGACGAAGGCTATACCATCACGTATGGCTACGCCTATCTGCGCGGCGGCGATGCGCGTCTGAGCCGCGGGCAGAACCCGCCGTTGACCAATGTCCTCATCGCGCTGCCGCTGCTGCTGAAGGGCGACATTTTGTTTCCGGCTGAGGATGCCAGCTGGCTTGAGCCGGATATTTTCGGTTTCAGCGATCAATTCATGTGGCGCGTCAATTCCGAGCCGCAGCGCATGGTGCTGCTGGCGCGCCTGCCGGAGATGCTGCTGGCGCTGCTGCTGGCCTGTGTGCTCTTCGCCTTTACGCGCCTATTATTTGGCAATCGCGCTGCGCTGGCCGTGCTGTTCTTATGCGCCTTCGACCCGAATATACTGGCACACGGGCATATCGCGGGCACGGACCTGGGCGTGACCTTGTTCATGTTCGCGGCCATGTGGCAGTGGACGCTGGCATTAAAGCACCGGCGCTTCAAGAACGCCTTGATTTCAGGCATTTTAGCCGGGGCGGCGTTCGCCACTAAGTACTCGGCGGTTTGGTTAGTGCCGATTGCCCTGGGCGTGAGTCTGCTCTATCCCGGCTTGCGCCGATTTTTTGGGCGACGCTTGATCATGGGGTTACTCGTCGGTGCGATGGCGCTGATCGTGATCTGGGGCACGTTTGCGTTCGCGATTGGCCCGATCGATCCTGGCGGCCCCAATGTCCCGGCGCCGCAATATTGGCAGTCGTTGAGCGGCGTGCGCACGCGCGTTGAACTGAGCACACCCGCTTTCATGCAAGGCCAGATTTCTGCCTCAGGCTTCTTGGGCTATTATCCGTTTACGTTCTTGATCAAGACTCCGCTGCCCACATTGATCCTGTTATTGATCGGCGGCGTAAGCCTGATGGTGCGACGTCGGCGTGAGGATACGGCCACCTGGCTGCCGCCGCTGCTGTTCATGCTGGCCGCGATGTTCGGCGGTTTGAATCTGGGTTACCGGCTGATGATGCCGGTACTGCCCTTCGCGTTGATGATTGCGGGACAAGGCGTTAATGACTTGTTGATCCCACGCAAACGCATTCAGGCCTGGCGGCCAGGTGTCCTGGCCGTGCTCTGTCTCTGGTTGATGGTGGATGTCGTGTCGATCAACCCCAATCACCTGGCTTACTTCAATCAGCTGATCAATCGCGACCGCGATTACGAAGTGCTGGTCGATTCCAATCTGGATTGGGGACAAGACCTGATCCCGCTGCGCGAATGGCAGCAGTCGCGCCAAATCGACGACTTGAACCTGGCCTACTACGGTTCCGCGCGACCCGAAGCGTATGGCCTTAGCGCGAATCTCTTGCCCAGTTTTTCGTTGCGTGATTATGGCCCGGAAATTGACGGCTTCTCGGCCCACGCGCTGCAACCCGGCTGGTATGCCATCAGTGTCAGCAGTCTGCAACTGGGATTGTTGTACAGTCGCTGGGGGCTGTATGCCCCGTTTCGAGATCGCACGCCTGTCGAGCGGGTGGGGCGGTCGTTCTTGATCTATCACGTGACTTTCCCGTCAACCGACGTTGATCGAACGGTGATCTTGGGACCATACGCCAGCGATCTAGATGGGGCAACGTTGGGGCAACAACCCGATCGCCGGTTGATCGTCAAGTGGGCCGGCGAGAATGCGGCGGTGATCGATATGCAAGGTTCGGCTCGCTACATTGCTCGTGGTGGCGAAGCAATCTTCGGGATTGCCCCTCAACTGCACGAGATACTCACTACGCACGGCGCGCGGCTGGGTAATGACGCCAGCGGCGATTTGCGGCTGTGGCAGATAGATGCCGGCGTGGTGTTGACGGATGTGACAGCCAGGCTGGATAACACGCCAGTTTGGGCGCCTGATCGATCGGCGTTGCAACTGCCGATTGAATTTGAGGGCGGGCTGACGCTCATCGGCTGCGAGGTGACCGCTCAGCCGGATCAACCGATCGAGTTGACAACGTACTGGCGTGTGCGGCATACGCTCTCGACGCAGTTCTCGATCTTTGCACATGTGTATGATGATCAGGCTCGATTTGTGGCGCAGCGCGATGGCTTGAACGTCAATCTCAGCGCCTTGGAAGCCGGTGATATTGTGGTGCAACGCTTAGTCATTGAGCGACTTGTCGGTGCGACGACGCTGCGTTTGGGACTGTATGATCCCAGTTCGATGCAGCGCCAATTTGCGACCAACTCAGCCGGCGCACGTATCGATGAGCTTCAGGTGGTGCTGCGATGACAACGCGTCCTGAAGCGGCTCGGCCGGCTGTCTGGGTTACGGCCATCGCGCTCCTGTTGATTGCGTTTGCGCTGCGCACCTACGCGATTGCCGATATTCCGCCCGGCCTGACGCACGACGAAGTGGCGCAATTGGGCGTGTCCGACAAGATTTTGCAGGGCGATTGGCGGGTGTTTTATGCCGACAATTACGGGGTCGAGCCGGGGTATCACTATTTGCTGGTGCTGTCCCGATTGGTCCTAGGCGAAAACCCGATCGGGTGGCGATTCCCCGCGATTTTCAGTGGCCTGCTGGCACTGGCCGTGATCTACGTACTGGCGATGCGCTGGTTTGGTCGTTCGATCGGTTTGTTGGCGCTGGGCGCAGCCGCCGTGAGTTGGTGGCCGATCCTCTTGAGCCGCGCAACCTTGCGCGAAATCTGGGAAGTGCCCTGGTATGGTCTGGCGCTGTATGGCGGCTGGCGCGGCATTGAAGCGGCGGTGCGCCAGCAGGGCTCAGTGCAGCTGAAGTGGTGCGCGTTAGGCGGCGTGGCGCTGGGTCTGGCACAGTACATACACACTATTCCGCGCGGCTTGTTTGGCGTGTTCGCGTTGTTTGCCCTGTATTTGTTGATATTTCAGCGATCCATCTTCAAGCAGACCTGGCGGGGTTTACTGGTGGTGATCGTCGTGGCGGAACTGGTCGCTGCGCCGCTGTTGATCTATGTGGCCGCGCAGCCCGCGCTCGAAGGCTGGTCGATCGATCTGCTTCAGCCCGATGGCCTGACCGTTTTCTTGCAACGCTTGCCGGCGACGCTGGCGCGATATGTGGGTTTGTTTTTCTGGGCAGGCGACGATGCCTGGGAATTCAATGTGCCGCTGCGCCCGATCTTTGATCCGGTGGCGGCAAGTGTGTTTGCCATGGGTCTGCTGGTCGCGCTGTGGCGTTGGCGACAGCCAATCTATCCGCTGGTCTTGATCAGCTGGGCGATTCCCTTGGTGCCCGGCATTCTGTTTGACGCCACTTATCCGTTCCCGCGAATCGTGACGGCGCAGGCGGCGACCTTTGCGCTGCTGGGCGTGGGCGCGGTGGCGCTGGGGGACTGGCCGCGCCGCTTGACGCCGAAATTTGGCCCAGTGCTGTTGCTGGCTGCATGCGGTTGGGGACTCGTCAATGTGGTGTGGACCGGCCACGATCTGTTCAGCGTGTGGCCATCCCTGGGCGAGATGCGCTCGGGTTATCACGCCGAACAGCGCGATCTGGGGCTCAGTGTGCAGGTGTTGCCTCAACTGCCGCCGATCGCTCAGTGCACCTTATGGGTCATTTTCCCCGGCGACCCGCAATATCATCAATCCATCCCGCGTGAAGCTGCCGCATACTTCATGCCGCGTGTCACGGACATTCGCTGGCATGATTGTCGCTACAGTCTGGTGATTCCCGCCGGTGGTCAGTTCATCTTTGCGCATTCCGATCTAAATCCGTTGTCGAATTTTCTGGGGCAGGGTCTTGACGATCCATGGCTGATCGGTGCACAGCCGATTCCCGGTGTGGGCGGCGCGTTAAGTGTTGATGTGCGATCGGCGCTGCGCGACCGTCTGGCCCAGTGGGCGCGGCTGCCGGTAGCGTGGCCGCCCGAGGCAACGGCCGCGGCCATGGCCCAACTCCCGATCGATTTTAACCACGCTGTCGAATTGATCGGTTATCAGATCGCGCCGCAGACGGCGAAGCCCGGCGCGAGCGTGCGCGTGCAGACGTATTGGCGTGTCACGGGGGCGCTGCCCGCTGATCTGATCGCGTTTACGCATCTGTACCGCACCCCGACTGAAGTAATGGCACAGCAAGATCAACTGGATGTCGAGGCGACCAGCCTGCGCCCCGGCGATGTGTTTGTGCAGTCGCACGATTTTGTGGCTGTGCCGCCCGATACGCCCGTTGGCGAGTATCTGATTGGGATTGGGTTGTATCGCAAAGACACCGGCGAGCGTTGGCCGATTCTGATCGAGAATGAGCGGGTGGCCGATCGGATAATGCTCGATCACGTGCAGGTGCGGCCATGAGCCAACTCGATTGCGTTTTGGCCCGCCGCCCGATCGGCCCGCTGCTCTTCATCGGTTTCTTTCTGCTCTGGGCACTGTTGACCAAAGTCCACACGCATTCATGGCAGGAAGAGTCGCGTATGGCGACGGTGCAGGCGTTAGTGGAGCAAGGGACGTTCGTCATCGATCATACCGAGTTCAATCGCACGGGCGACAAGGTCTTCATCAACGAGCATTTCTATTCGGATAAGACGCCGCTGCTTTCGGTGGGCGCGGCCGGGGCCTATTGGGCTTTGCACAACGTCTTCGGTCTCACGCTCGATCCGACGATCTGTGTGCCCGACGACGATGTGGCCGCCTGTCGTGTCTTCACCCCCACCGGCTCACGCTTCACGGCGTTTTACTGGCTGACGCTGATCTTCAGCGGCGGCTCATCGGCGCTGTTGGTGGCGCTGTTCTGGCGCGCGATGTTGGAAGCGGGCGCGGGCGGCACGCTGGCGACGGCCCTGGCGATCGCGTTGGGCATCGCATCGCCTATCGCGCCGTACTCGATCGTGTTTGCGGGGCATGTCCCGGCGGCGTTGGCGTTGTTTGCGGGCTTCTGGTTATTGGTACGGCACGCTTCGCGTGGCAGCTTGTCCAACAGTTGGCGCATTTTCTGGTCAGGAGTGTTAATCAGTCTGTCGGCCAACATCGATCTGACGCTGGCATTGTTCGTGGCGACGATCGGGCTGTGGGTGCTGATCGCCCATCGCTGGAAGGTCATTGCATTTGCGGCCGGCGCAGTCGTGCCGTTTGCGTTGAGCGCCGCCATCAACTATTGGGCGGCGGGCACGATCGTGCCGCTGTACTTTGATCCGAAAGCGTATGATTTTTTCGGCACGGTGCTCAATCCCACGGTGGGCGGCACGAACGGTTTTTATTCGCTGGAATTTGGCGTGGCCTATGCCTACAACTTATTGATCGGTGAACGCGGTTTCTTCGCCTTCACGCCCGCATTGATCTTCGGCCTGATTGGCGCGGTGCTAGTGCTGCGCGATAAGCTGAGCGGCCGGCGCGGCTTGACGTGGGCCGTGTTGATCGGCTGCGGGCTATTTGCCGTGTACTTGATTGCGCGCACCGACAACTATGGCGGTGAAGCGTGGGGGGCGCGCTGGTTTGTGCCGATCGTGCCGCTGCTGTGGTTCTACATGCGGGGTGCGGGGTGCGTGATGCGTGAACCGCCGTGGTCAATTATGTGGCGGATCATGATGGTGCTACTGTTAGCGCTGTCGTTCTTGACGGCGCTGCATGGCCTGCACGATGCATGGCATGTCGTGCCGCCCATCGTTCGCTTGTAAAGTCAGCAATTCTCAGTAGATCACGAAAGCATCCTGAGCGGAGTTCCGCATGCTTTTCGCGGAACGTAGTCGAAGGATGCGGCTCGGCCAGAACGACCGGCTGTGTGGCGTTACCCGCACGCGAAGCGTTCGACTACGCAGCGGAAAAGAGCGCTGCTCCGCTCACGCCCTGTCCGCGAAACCGGCGGCGTGTCCCACGGGAGGCTTCGCACGGAGCCGCCTCTGCTGCCAAAATGAGAATTGTTGCTATAAAGAGTGCTCGCTTGAAAATCAGCAATCAGCAATCAACAATCCGCAATATACTGTGGCTCGCTCTGCCTTCGCTGTTGGTCATCGCGGCGCTGTGGTTCGATTGGCTGCCGTGGCTGCGCGGCAACAGCGAATGGCAGTGGCCGCTGCGTGGCAACGTCGATCTGGCGCGGGCGATGGTTCCGCTGCTGGCGTTGGCCACCTATGTCGCGATCGGCGTGTGGTGGCTGCGCGTGTTCGCGCATGCTGGCGTCTCGCGCAAAATCGAGCGCGTGTTTCTGTTGTGTCTGACGCTCGCCGCACCATTGATTCAACTCGCCCTGGCCTATGGCGTGTCGCGTGTGCCGCTGTTGGAATTCTTCGGGCCGACGGTGTCCGTGCACACTAGCGGCTACTTCACGACCGCGGTGGCTAACTCTGATCTGAATCAATTGCTGGCGCACTATCCAGCGATCATGCCGACGCTGCCCATTCACGCGCAGTCGCATCCGCCCGGCCCGATTGTGGCGCATTGGCTGAGTTGGCAAGTGTTTCAGGCGCTTGGCCCCACGACGAATGCAATCGCGCTGCCATTGCGCACGTTGCAATGCCACAACCCGGGCTTGATGGTGCTGGACAACGCGCAGATCGCCAGCGCGACCCTGGGGATGGTGTTGCCGCTAATTGGTGGGTTGGCAGTCTGGCCGCTGTTTGGGTTTGGCAAGCGTGTGGCTGGCTCGAAGGCAGCCGCGTTGTCGGCAGTGCTGTTTCCCATCACGCCCCTGTTTGCGATGTGGCCCGCGCAGTGGGATCAGATTTACCCGTTGGCGTTGCTGAGCGGGTGGTATCTAGCGCACACAGGCTTGACGGCGCGTCCTTCGACTACACTGCGTTCCGCTCAGGATGCGCCGTCCAGTTCGTGGACGCGCATATTCCTGGCGGGCGTGCCGTTATCGATCGCGTCGTTTTTCAGTGTGGGCAATTTTGTGTTGATGGCGATCGTCGGGTTGTACGGCGCGGTGTGGCTGGCACTTAACCATCGCTTAAAATCGGCGCTCCCTGTCGCGCTTGCTTTTGGCGCCGGCTGTCTATCGGTCTGGCTGGTATACGCAGTGATCTACGGCGTGAACCCGTTGGACGTGATTGCCACCGGCTCGCGATTAGCGTTCGAATCGACGACGGGTAATCGCACGTATGGCGCGTGGCTGGTTGGCAACCCGATTGATTTTGCGGTGTTTCTGGGCGCGCCAATTATTGCGGTGTTGATGGTGAGGCAGGTCTCGCGCCGCGACGACAAGCTGACTTCAGTCGGCTCGACCGCGCTGCTTATTGCGACATTTGGCTCGCTCCTCGCGCTCGTCCTCTCCGGCATCGTGCGCGGCGAAGTGGGCCGCCTGTGGATGTATTTTGGCCCGCTGGTCGCGCTGATTGCGTCGTGGCTGTTTACTCGTCACTCGTCACTCGTCACTCGTCACTCATCACTTATAATCGCCTTGTTGGCTCTGCAACTCTTTGTGATGAACACCCGCTGGCTGGTCAACGACAGTTTCCTGGACGCGCCACCGGAACGATCGGTTGTGAGCGAGCCGCCTACAATGTCCTATGCAATAGACTATGCTTTTGGTGATCAGATCGCCTTGCGCGGGTACGATGTGCACTCCACGGACGATCACATCGATCTGAGGCTGTACTGGCAAGCGCTGACGCAGCCGCCGCATGCTTACACCGTGTTTGCGCATGTCTTTGATGCGAACGGCCAAGCGGTTGGACAGCAGGATAATATGCCCGTGAATAATCAATTACCTACGTCGTGTTGGCGGCCCGGCGAATACGTCAGCGATCCGTACACAATCGCGCTGACCGACGGCGCGCGCGGGCCGTTCACGCTGAAGGTAGGGGTGTATCGACTGGAAACCGGCGACCGCTTGCCGCTGGCTGACGGAGCGGGCACGAGCGTTCGGCTGCAAGTGCCGTGATATAATCGCGCTGAAATGACCGCTGAAATTCGTGCTGTGCCGCGCTCCATCGAAGTGCCACTCGTGATCGCAATCGCGTTGATTGCGATCATTTTTCGCTTCGCCCAGTTCAACCAGGTGCCGCCGGGTTTGCATTACGATGAAGCCATCGACGCGAAGTTGGCGCGGGACATTCGCGCCGGTGTTACGCCGATTTACTTTGAGGAAGGCTGGGGACGCGAGCCGCTGTATCACTATCTGGTCGCGTTGACGCTGAATTTCACGCCCGATCCGACGACGGCGCTGCGTGTAACATCGGGTGTGTTGGGCCTGATTCAACTGGCCGCGGCTTATTTGTTGTTCCGATCGCTCTTTGGCATTCCGACGGCGTTGCTGGGCGCGGCGTGGATCGCGGTGTTGTTCTGGACGGTCTCGACTTCGCGGGCGGGCTTGCGCAACATCACGTTGACGACGTTGACGACGCTGACGGCCTGGGCGTTCTGGCGGGTTTGGGATGATGCAAGAAGCAGGATGCAGGATGCAAGAAGCGGGATGCAAGATGCAGGCCGCACGATGCAGGCTGCCACGAGTGTGTATCTCTTGCCTCCTGCATCGTGCATCCTGCCTGGAGTGTTGCTCGGTCTCACCATTTACACCTATCAGCCCGGCCGCGTGGTGCCGCTGATTTACCTTGTTTTTGGGGGTTTTGTGGCGCTGCGACAGCGCGCGTTGATCAAACTGAACTGGCGAGCGTTAGCCGTGTTCTTTGGCGTGGCGTTAGTTGTAGCGCTGCCGCTGATGATTTTTCTGATAACGCACCCGCAAGCGGAAACAGCGCGCGCCTTTCAAACGGAGCCGATCCATGCGCTGTTCGCCGGTAACTTCCAGCCCGCCATTGAGACTGCTGTGGCGACGTTGAAGATGTTTACCTTCGATGGCGCGGGCGATCCGCAGATTTTGTACAACCTCAGCGGGCGGCCGATCTTTATCGGTCTGGGCACCATTTTGTTTTACCTCGGATTGATCGCGTGCGTGCGACGCTGGAAACAGCCTGAATACGCCTTCATGTTGATCTGGTTGATCGTCACGCTGCTGCCCAATATGCTGACTGCGCCCGCGCCGTTTTTCTATCGGGCCATTGCGGCGCAGACGCCGGTGGCCTTGCTGCCGGCGCTGGGCGTGATGTTGATGGTGGATATATTTAACCGCGACGGCGCAAGGCGCGCCAAGCGGATTGTGGCGGGTGTTGCTTTTAGCGTGGGCGTTGTCGCCCTAGGGCAGACGGCGATTACAACCTGGCGCGATTACTTCGAAGTGTGGGGCCAGCACGCTGAAGTGCGCTTTCAGTATTCGGCGGCGTTGACGGCCATCGCGCGCACGATCGATGCCGCGCCCGATCAAAGTCCCGTGGCCGTGTCCAGTTTCTTCATCGAAGACGCGGATCCGATCATCTTTGAGCAGACGCTGAATCGCCGCGATGTGACTGTGCGCTGGTTCGATGCACGCGACTCGATCATCGCCGCGGCGGGCGCGAACTGGCAATGGTTGGGTGTGCCATCGTTTACGCCGCTTGATGCAGGGCTGCAAACTGAATTCCCCGGCGAACCGTTGACGACCACGCAAGACTTCAAACTGTATGCGCTTAATGCGGTGCGGTTCCGGCAATCAATTGAGGCGTGGACGTGTGCGGCTTGCCCGGTGACGTTCGATCAGGCGGTTGCACTGATCGGGTTGGAGTATTCAGTTGTCGACAGGACGTTGATCGTTCAATCGGCGTGGCGGGTGAAGCAGGCGAGTAAACCCGTCTCGACGGCGATCTTCATGCACCTGATCGGTAGCGAGGGTCAAATCGCCGCGCAGGATGATCGGCTGGGCGTGCCACCGCACACGTGGCAACCGGGCGATGAATTCGTGCAAGTGCATCGCATTCCTTTGGGACAATCCTCGTCCGGAAAATATACGCTGAGATTGGGCCTTTACAATCGGACGGATAACGTGCGTTGGGCGGCGACGGATCGATCGGGCGCGAACCTGGACGATGCGGTGACTGTGGCAACGATCGAGGTGTCGCCGTGATCGTCGTGCGCCGCACTACTGTGCGCCGCACTACTGTGCGCCGGATCGGGATCGTACTGTTGTTCACGTTGGTCGCCTTGATCGCGTTGAATGCGCTGATGGCGAACTTCACGACGGCCATGCCGGGCGTGGTGAAATTAGAGCCGACCAATGCGATTCAGCCCGCAGAGTTCGATATTTTCTATTGGAACCTGTGGTGGGTGAAGCACGCCGTTTTTGATCTGCACGTCAGCCCGTTGTATACCAACTATGTGATTTATCCGTTCACCTCGCCGCTGGCCGGGCATACGTTGGCGCTGCTGTGGGGGCTGATCACTGCACCGCTGCAAGACGCGATTGGGTTGACGCCCACGTTCAATCTGGTTGTGCTGTTGACGTTTGTGCTGGCGGCGACGAGTATGTATGCCTTTGCGCGGCGGCACGTCAAGTCGCAAAGTGTGGCGTTGCTGGCGGGGTTGATGTTTGCCTTTACACCGGCGATGTTGCATCGTGCGACGTTGGGGCACCTGGACAAACTCTCAATCTTCTGGCTGCCGCTGGTTTTGTGGCTGTGGGATAAGGCGCTCGAAACGCGGCGTTGGACATGGGCGCTGGTGACCGGTGTGGTCGTGTGGTTCGCCTGGCTGACCGACTTTCAGCAGGCGATGTGGGCGCTGTTGCTGTTGGGGCCGTATGTCGTTTACACGGGTTTTGTCTGCGCACAGAAACCTCGCGCCGCTGTCGCAGGGAAGTTGATCGCAGTGATGTCAGCCGCTTTCATTATTCCGTCGCTGTTTGCGCCGCTGCCGCAATTGCTGGCCGCGAATCAACTGAACTATCCACCCGCGCGTTTGGAAGACACGACCCACTTCGCCTTTCCAGTCCAGAATCTGCTGACCGGCGGCGACAACGGCGATTTTTCGATCGGGCAATTGCTGCCGCTATTGACGCTAGCGTCTGTGCCGTTGATGCGACGGGATGGTCGTCGTTGGCTATGGTTGATCGTTGCGCTGAGCGGCGTGCTATTCGCGTTAGGCCCCTACATTGATCTAAACGGCCTGCGGATCGAGTTGCCGTATGCGCTGGTGCACCGCGTGTTGGGTTATCAGTATCGCACGCCGATGCGGTTCATGACGCCCGCCGTGCTGGCGCTGACGATGCTGGTCGCGCTGACGCTGGATCAGTTGAGCGCTCGACTCAAGTTGGACAGCGCGCGGCGGCGGGCCTCGATCGTGACGCTAGGGTGCTTGTTCCTCATTGACTATCGGCTGGCCGAGCCGTTTCCGATTACAATCATGCCTGATTACCAGACGTATCGTGACATCGCGAATGCACCCGGTGACTTTGCCGTGCTGGAAATTCCGATCGGGGCGCGCAGCGGTTTCGCCGTCGTGGGACGTGGCGAGACGCTGCAATACTATGCGCCGATCCATCAGCATCCGATTCCGTCCGGCTATCTGTCGCGTTTGCCGGGCGAGATTATGGACACCTTCTATTTTGCTCCGCTGTTGGGAGCGCTGACTCTATCGCACGGTTTCCCGCCGATGCTGGAAGTGGACGAACAGTTGATGGTCCTGTTGCGTGATTGGAACATCGGCTATGTCGTGCTGCATCGAGAATTGCTGGAAGCGGGCCGCATTCGATCGTTTGGCAATTTCCTCGATCGCCAGCCGTTGCTGGAAAAGATCGGCGAGGAAGGGCCGCTGGTGATCTACCGGGTGAAGGATGAGGGCTGAAGTGAGCAGCGACGAGAGGCGCGTGCCTGCTATCAGTCGCAGGGAGTGGATCGCCGTGATCGGCTTGCTGCTGATCGGCGCGGCTTTTCGCCTCGTGGCGCTGAACGATGTGCCGCCCGGCCTGCATCATGACGAGGTGATCATCGGGCAGGTCGCCAAGGATATCCTGCGCGGCAACCTGGCGATCTATTTCACGGCGGGTTACGGCCATGAGCCGCTGTATCACTATCTGGTCGCGGGTTTCTTTGTCGCACTGGGCGCGAGTGCGTTTGCGCTCCGCTTGACCTCGGCCTTTGTGGCAATCCTCGGTTTGGCGGTCGCCTATCGCTTCACGCGACGCTTGTTCTCGCCGGGCGTGGCGCTTGGCACACTGGCCTGGTTGTCGATCTCGCTGTGGCCGGTCTTTTTTGCACGGGTGGGCTTGCGCGGCATCACGCTGCCGCTGCTGACGATGCTCACTGCGTATTTTCTGTGGCGGGCTGTTCACGCAACACGCACCACGAATTACGTTGTCGCGGGCGCTCTGCTGGGTCTGTCCGTTTACACCTATCAGGCCAGCCGCGTTTTCCCGGTAATTTTTGCGGTATTTTTCATCTATCTGGTGGTGACGCGCTCATCACTCGTCATCGCGAAGCATCCCTCTGGGACTTGTCACTCGTCACTCGTTGCTCGATTAGGCACATTCTTCCTCGCCGCTCTGCTCGTCGCCGCTCCGTTGATCATTTATCTCACCGTGATCAACCCCACCGCCGAAGAGCGCGTCGCCGACCTCAGCGGCCCGCTCAACGAATTGCGCGCGGGTAATCCAGGTGAAGTGATCAGTTCGACGCTGAACACGGTGGGGATGTTCACCATCAAGGGCGATGCCGTGCCGATCTACAACGTGAGCGAGCGCCCAGTGTTCCCGGAACCGATCGGTGCGGCGTTGTTCTACCTCGGTTTCTTGATCTGTCTGTGGCGTTGGAAGCAACCGGCGTATGCCTTCATGTTGATCTGGTTCGTCATCAGTCTGGCTCCCGCGATGGTGACGCCGTTTTCGCCCAACTTCGTGCGGACGATGGCGGTGTGGCCGGCGCCGTTTGTGTTGGCGGGGTTGGGGATGCAGTGGGTTGGGCAGCGGGTAAATTGGTTACTTGGTAAATTGGTAAATTGGTGGAAGGGCCGATCGGTTAATCGGTCGATCGGTCAATTAGTTAATCGGTCACTCGGTCGGCCAGAAGTTCAATCAAGACGTCACCTTGTCACCCTGTCACCCGGTCATCTTGTCAAGACTGTGTTCGCGCTGACCATCGCCTTCAACGCCGCCCTCACCTACCGCGACTACTTTCTGGACTGGCCGCGCGGCGATTACGTGCGCTTCTGGCAGCAGGCCGCGTGGACGCAGGCGGTGCGCGCCATCAATGCTGATCCGTCAACTGCGCCGGTTATTGCATCCGGGTTAAGCATTCACGATCTTGATCCGCAGACGTTCGATTTGCTGGGCGTGCGATCGGATGTGGAGGTGAAGTGGGCCGACTGTCGTCAGGCGGTACTCCATCCCGGCGGATTTGAGGAGCGCGTCTTTCGGTATCTCTCGCCGCCCTATTATGACTGCGATAAAGATTTGCGCTCGACCTTTCTGCCCGGCATTACGACGACGCTTCAGCCGCGCTGGCCGGATACGCAGGGCGTGATCTTTACGCTGGATCGATTCAATCGGCCCTACACCCTGGCCGAACTGGTGCTGCCGCGAGTCGTGACCTCAACGCTCTATCTCGGCACAGAAAGCTTCGACCCGATTAGTCCTACCCATGATCTGGTGCGGCATTTTGGATTGGGCGTACCAGATTTTGAGGGCCTGTCGTATTACGGCAATACGCCGCACCCTGACGTGTTCATGCCGGGCGAGACGTTAACCTTTGACACTCTCTGGTTAGTGACACGGCCAATTTCGCCGCCGCTCAAAATCTTCATCCATCTCACTACCCCCGACGGCAAAATCGCGGCTCAATGGGATGGTTTGGATGTGAATGTCGGTACACTGGAAACGGGCGACGAGTTTATCCAACGACATCGCCTCACCCTTCCGGCCGATTTGCCGCCCGGCCCCTATCGCGTATCGCTGGGCGTCTATCATCCCGGCAGCGGACAACGTTTGGTCGCGCAACTGGCTGATCGCACACTGGATTCCGTCGTACTGACGATGATCGATGTGAAATGACTATCGCTACCCGAACTCATAAAATTTCTCGGCGTGAATGGCTGGCCGTCATCGCGCTGCTACTCATCGCGTTTGCGCTGCGCACGCACGATCTGCTGCGCGTGCCGCCGGGCCTGCATAATGATGAAGTGATCGAGACCAAGACCGCCGAGTCCGTCGCCGCCGGTCGCCTGGGGGTGTTTTTTCCCGAAGATACCGGCGCGGAAGGCTTGCATTACTATTATGCGGCGCTGTTTTTGCGCGTGTTTGGAAACGGCGTCTATGCGCTCCGCCTGCCGGCCGTCTTCCTGGGCCTGATCAGTCTGTGTCTCATCTGGGCGCTGGGCCGCCGGCTATTCGGGCCGGTGGTGGCGATCACCGCCATGGCCGGCTACGCCGGTGTGTTCTGGCCCGTGGTTTTTGGCCGCATCGTATCCCACACGATCATGCTGGTACCCGTGGCGACGTTGGCCGCGTATTCGTTCTGGCGCGCGCGCGCTGCTGCCGGCCGCCGGGTCACGGCGTGGCTCATCCTGAGCGGCCTGTGGCTGGGTCTATCGTTCTACGCTTACACCGCCGCGCGCATTTTACCGGTGATCTTTATCGCCTTCGGCGTCTACAGCGGGCTGGCTCATCGCCGCTCCTGGCGAGCCTGGCTGCGCCCGCTCGCACTCACTTTGGCGGTGGCGCTCATCATCGCGCTGCCGCTGGCCGTTTATCTCGGTCAGAATCCGGCCGTCGATGATCTGGGTTTCTTCGACATCGATCGCCCGCTGCGCGAATTGCAGCAAGGCAACTTGTCGCCTGTAGTCGAAACGTCGCTGCGCACGTTGGGCATGTTTGCCTTCGTGGGCGATCCGCTGCCGTACTATGACGTGCCCGATCGGCCCGTGCTGGAACCCTGCGGCGCGCTGCTGTTGCTGATCGGGCTGCTGGTGACAGTGCGGCGCTGGCGCCAGCCCGAATATGCCGTTGTTTGCCTGTGGTTTTTTATTTCACTCCTGCCCGGCATGTTGAGCCAGCCCGCGCCTAATTACACGCGCACCCTCGGCGTACAGACGGTGCTCTTCAGCGCGATCGGGCTGGGCGTGAAGGCCGTGCTCGATCGGGTTCGCGGGCCGATCATGCTGGGCGCGCTGGCGTTGGTATTCGTCGGCAATCTCGTGTGGACGACGCACGATTACTTCACAATCTGGCCGTCCATCCCTACGGTGCGCTTCTGGCATCACAGCGGACTCTATGCGGTCGCCAACGACGTGCAGGCCAGTGCTGAATCGTCGGCGGTCGCAATCTGTCTGCCTGACTATCTTATCGACGAGCGTGTGCCGTGGTGGAAGCCGGGTTATCAGCATCTGCGCTATCTGCTGCATCGGAATGACGTCAGCGTGCGTTACTATAACTGCGCCGAGACGTTGGTCCTGCCCGCTGGTCCGGCCCGCTATGCGTTTCCTGACGCCGTGGAGGAGGCCGCATTGCAACAGTTTCCGATCTATACCCGGTTTCTGGCTTCAGCGCCAGCCGATCGAACCACGCTGCCCGATCAGTTGGGCGTGATCCTCAAGATCGATCGAGCCGCCACGCCGCTCGATCAGCAACTCGCGATGGCAGGGCAAAACAAGGTATTTTTTGAAGGCGACGCCGAGGCCGTTCAACGCCCGATCGATCTCGGCGGCAAACTAAAGTTCGCAGGTTATATGCTGTCGCGTGCTGGCAAGGCCGTGGAACTGATGACCTACTGGCGCGTGAGCGATCAACTGCCGCCGCAGGTCTCGCAATTCACGCATGTGTTGAACGCACCGGGCGAGATCGTCACGCAGGCCGATCGGTGGATGGTCACGTCGCAGAGTTTACAAGCCGGGGACGTGGTCGCGCAGATCCATCGCCTGACCTTGCCGGGCAATCTCAGCGCGGGATCGTACCGCATCGCGATCGGGTTGTACACCCAGCCGGATGGCAAACGGCTGCCCGTCATTGATAACGGACAGCCGCGTGGTGATCGCTTATTCTTGGAATCGATTGAAATCAGGTGACTGGTAATCGGTGATCGGTGATCGGTAATCGGTTGACCAGTTACTGATTACCAACTGTCCCCCGCCGCGCCTCTTTCTCCGCAGCCATCGCGTCCAGCCACTCCTTATCTTCCACGCGCAGCAACTCTTTGTTGAACAACTGCACCACGCTGAAGACCAACATGCTGCCGCCGGATACGACGATGACGAGGCCGGGATCGAATTGACCGCCAATGAGACCGGCCAAGGCCACGCCCAACGGCGACGTGAACTGCGCGATAAGCCGCCGCACGGCAAAGACGCGCCCCTGTAATTCGCGCGGGGTCTGCACTTGCCAGATCGTTTGCGAATGCGAATTCATGAGCGGATTCATGGCCGAGGTCGTGAAAGCCATGACCGCCGCCACGTACACACCTGCCGCGAGGCCCAGTCCGAATGTCGCCAGGGCGTTGATGAGAATCGGTACGATGACGCCGTATACGCGCCTGCGTTTCAGGCCGCCCCACGTGCTGATGAATATCCCGCCGGCCAGCCCGCCCACGCTGCCCATCGTCGCCATCAATGCCAGCGCGCTTTCGAACGACAGGCCGCGCGCAGTCCAATCGGGCGCGAGATTGAACTTGAGCATTAGCCGCAGAAACACCCCCACCGGCGCACCGAACAAATTCACCACGGCAAACGTGCCCAACAGCCACAACATCGGGCGGCGATCCCAGATGTAGCGCGCGCCTTCCTTCACGTCGGCCAACAGGCTCTTGCGAGCGCGGCCCTGTTCGTCGTGCAGGTCCGATCGGTGCGGCGAGGGAATACTGAGAAAGAGCAGAGCGACGGCGGCAAAGCCGAACGTCGCGCCATCGATCAGCATGGCCAGCGCGGTGCCGTCGGGCAGGGCGGCGACGGGGCCGGCTGTGCCGCTTTGGCGCAGCAAGGTCGGCAGGGCCACAATCGCCGCGGCGATGCTGGGCGAGATGATGCCGGACAGCGACCAGATGGTTTGCATCATGCAGTTGGCGCGCGGCAATTTGTGTTCCGGCACAATCATCGCGTATGACGCATCGAACGCCGAGTTGTGGAACACGCCAAAAATCGAGTGCAGCACCAACAGCACCAACAGGCCGGGCAGCTGCAAGTTGTTCGAGATGACCAGCAGCGCAAGCAGGGCGCTCAGCACGCCGTTGGCAACATCCATGGCCATCAT